>JBBRYU010000006.1:0-38756 GCA_038237345.1 Pyrinomonadales bacterium | reverse complement strand
GCCTGGATGTGCGGCATCGAGCACGTTCGCGAAACGATCCCGTTCCCGCGCATGCTCTATAGACTGAGACCTTAAAAGCACTGACGAGTGACAGGTGGCAAAACTTCTTACTCGTCACTTGTCACTCGTCACTATTCTTATGGAACGCATCGTAACTATTTTCGGCGGCTCGAAGTGCGGCGAAGACTCTGAGGAGTACGCGCAGGCGCGACGTGTGGGGCAGTTGCTGGCGGAGGCTGGCTTTACCATCTGCACCGGCGGTTATCTCGGTGTGATGGAAGCGGCGAGTCGCGGCGCGCACGAGCGCGGCGGGCGCGTGCTGGGCATCGTGATGAATCAATTCAAAGCTGAGCCGAATCGTTATCTAACGGATAAGGTTGCATCGGCGCATTTCTACGAACGGTTACAGAATCTGATCACACGCTCAATCGGCTTCATCGCGATCCGTGGCGGGATGGGGACGGTGACGGAACTATCACTCGTCTGGAATAAACTGCAAACGCGCGTCATCGAGCCGCACCCGCTTGTCCTGCTCGGCGACTGTTGGCCGCCCGTGGTCGAAGCTTGGCGCAAGAGTCTGGTGGTGAGCGAACAGGATGTGGCGTGGCTCGATTTTGCCCGGACGCCGGAAGAGGCTGTGCGTATCATCATTGACAAAGCTGAGGGAGCGAAACGATGAACTGTACAAATTGCGGCGCGCCGATGATTGCCGGCGCGCAGTTCTGCGGCGGGTGCGGTATGCGCGTCGGCGCGCAGAGTGAACCAGCCGCGTTGAACGTTAACCCACCCCAACCGGCAAGCGGTTATGGCCAGCCGCCGCCAGCCGCCGCCAGTTACAATCAGCCGGCCGGGCGCGGGATCAGCATAGATGCCGACGGCACAGGGCAGGGGCGCGGTTATAGTTACGAAATCCTGCATCAACCATCCTATGCGCTCGCGGTTGTGCAGTTGCAACAGGAGCAGGCGATTCAAGCAGAGTCGGGCGCGATGGTCTCTATGTCGGCCAACATTGAGCTGCAATCGCAGATGAAGGGGGGGCTGATGGGCGCGTTCAAACGCGCGGTCGGCGGCGAGTCGGCGTTCGTCTCCACGTTCACGGCGCGCGGCGGCCCCGGTGAAGTAACACTTGCGCCCGGCGGCCCCGGCGACATCGCGGCCATCGAGATGAGCAATCAACAATTTTTCGTGCAATCAACTTCATATCTCGCGGGCGATGCCGGGCTGGTGGTGGATACAAAATGGGGCGGCGCGAAGAATTTTTTCGCGGGCGAAGGCTTGTTCGTGTTGTCAGTAACAGGCGCGGGGTTATTGCTCGTCTCGTCCTTCGGCGCAATCCATCGCAAACGCTTGCAGGCGGGCGAACGTTATGTCGTGGACACGGGCCATCTAGTCGCATGGGAAGGCACGACGCAATACACTTTACGTAAGGCGGCGGCGGGCTTCTTCCGCAGCATGGTGAGCGGCGAAGGCATAGTCGCTGAGTTTTCGGGCCCCGGCGAGTTATTGATCCAGACGCGTAACCTCGCCGCCTTCGCCAGCATGCTCAAGCCTTTCTTCCCGACCCAGTCAAGCGGCGGTAGCGGCTTCAATATAAACCTCGGCGGATAAGCGACTAATTTCAAGCGATCAGTTCACGTCTGTGCAATATGTCAACTTTGGCTGAACAAGCAATTACGACCAACACGATGCGCCAACCGGGCGCGGGGCGGCGCGTGAGCATCCTCGGCGTGCCGCTCGGCTTCGGCAGTGGACTGGCAGGCGTCGATCTCGGCCCGGCCGCGATGCGCGTCGCCCGGCTCAATCAACGCATCGCACAACTCGGTTACGACGTGCGCGATCTCGGCGACATGCGGATCGAGCGGCCGCAGCAGCCTGCGCCGCCGCAAGAGAAGGCGAAGTATCTGCGTGAGATTAACGCCGCGTGTGAAGCGTTGGCGACTGAAGTGCAGAACATAATGCGCGCCGGCGAGTTGCCGATCATTCTCGGCGGCGACCACGCCATCGCTATCGGCTCGGTAGCGGGTGTCGCCGCGACGTTGCAGGCGCAGTCGCTCGGTCTCATCTGGTTCGACGCGCACGCGGACATGAACACGCCGGAGACGAGCGCGAGCGGCAACATACACGGCATGCCGCTCGCCGCTTTGCTCGGTTACGGGCCGCCGGAGTTGACGCACGTAGCTGGCTTCGCGCCGAAACTCGACCCGCGCTATTGCGCGCATGTCGGGGGACGCGACATAGACCCGCCGGAGCGCGAGTTGATCAAACAACTCGGCATGCGCTTCTTCACCATGCGCGAAATTGACGAGCGTGGCATGAGCGTGTGCATGGACGAGGCGATTGCGATTGCGCGCCGCGCACCCGCCGGCTATCACGTCACGCTCGACGTGGACGCGCTCGACCCCGGCGACGCGCCCGGCTCCGGCACGGTCGTGCGCGGCGGCCTGACCTATCGCGAGGTGCATCTCGGCATGGAGAAGATCGCCGAGGCGGGCGGCATGGTCGCGCTCGAAGTCGTCGAGATCAACACCGCGCTCGACAGCAACAATCGCACCGCCGAACTCGGCGTCGAACTGATCCTGTCAGCATTGGGCAAGACGATTCTCTAACTACAGTGACAAGTGACGAGTGACAAGTGACAAGTTGAAAACTTGCTCTTCCTCATCACTTGTCACTCGTCACTTGTCACTTATTTTATGAAAAAAAAATTGCGCGTGGGTGTGGTGTTTGGCGGCCGGTCGGGTGAGCATGCGGTGGCGGTGCGTTCGGCGGGTGCGGTGATCGCGGCGATGGATGCGGCGAAGTATGAGGTCGTGCCGATTGCGATCACGCAGGCGGGGCGCTGGCTGTCGCCGGCCGAGTCGGCAGGTCTGTTGCCGGAAGCAGCCGTGCGGCGTCTGTCGGCGGCCGTCGGGCGAACGACCGATGCGCTCGCGGTTGTCGGCGATCCGTCGCGCGCCGGTCTCGTAGCCTTCGACGCGAATGATCACTATGCGCCCGCGCCCGCGCTCGATCTCATCTTCCCGGTGCTGCACGGCACGTACGGCGAGGATGGCACGATTCAGGGGTTGCTCGAAATGGCGGGCGTGCCTTACATCGGCTGCGGCGTACTGGCGTCGGCGTGCGGGATGGACAAGGTGACAATGAAGGCGCTGTTCCGCGACGCGGGGTTGCCTCTGTGCGCCTACACTTGGTTTCTGCGCGCGGAGTGGGAGCGCGAGCGTGCAGCGGTCTTGCGCCGCGTCGGGCGCAAACTCGGCTTCCCTTGTTTCGTCAAACCGGCCAACCTCGGCTCATCGGTCGGCATCTCGAAGGCGACAGACAAACGGACGCTCGCAGCGGCGATTGACTTGGCCGCACGTTATGATCGCAAAGTGATCGTTGAAGAAGGATTGGATGCGCGTGAGATCGAGTGCGCGGTGCTGGGTAACGATGAGCCGGAAGCGAGCTTGCCGGGTGAGTATGTCGTTCACGACAGTCAGGGCGCGTTTCTCGACTACAACGAGAAATACAGCAACACGGGGCACGTTGAATTCGTCGTGCCCGCGCCGCTGGGCAAGGCGCAGACCGCGCGCATCCGGCGCATGGCGCGCGAGGCTTTCAAGTCCGTTGACGGTGCAGGCTTCGCGCGCGTGGACTTCTTCCTGCGCCGCGACAACGGCGAGTTGCTGATCAATGAGATTAACACCTGTCCGGGGCTGACCGATGTCTCCGGCTTCCCGAAAATGTGGGCCGCTTCAGGCTTGCCTTTTCAACAAGTGATTGATCGTCTAATCGAATTGGCCAGCACACGCCATCAGGACAAGGCGCGCAATCAAACAAGCCTCTGACACCCAGTTGCGCGCAATCCGGTTGTCGGACTAATCTGAAGCCTGTGGTCAAATGTGTCAGCGCGCTCCGGCTTTGTAGAGTGTTGAGGTTGGATGGTAGCTGTGCCAATCGAACCAATAATCATTCAACGCCGGCACTTGTTTGAGTTGCCGCCCGATGAGCGGGCCGCTGACGGCGCGTCCGGTGAAGTCCCATGCGCTGCCCGTCGCCGCATCAAGCAAGCGAAGCGGCGTCGCGTCCAGTTTTTGGAAGAATTCAACAACGCGCCCGTCAATTGTGCGCTCGAAGGCGCGCACTGAGCGCTTGTCATCGCCGACGACGAGCAGCACCGGCGTGTCGCCGCACTTATCATTAACAGGACTTTGCGCGCCGAGTAAGCTCATGGGATAGGCTTTCGCTGCGCCGTTAAGATCGAGGCCGATGATGAGCGTGCGCTTGGCCGTCTGCGCGTCGCTGTCCGTCGTCGCCACGGGCACGCGCTGCATGCGCTCCTCCCAGTCCGCCGCCTCATACTGCGCCGCTTGTTGAATGCGCGGGTCGGGACGCAGCACACGCCCCTGCGGTTGCTCACGCTGCCAGACACCGAACGTCAGTTCGTCGTGCAAGACCGGTTGCAAGCGTGCGCCTTTGAGCGGGCCGAGAATGGCCTCGCCCGTCACCTGTTGCCACCACGAACCGGTCTCTTCATCGCGCATGATGAAGTTCTGATTGTTGATGCCGGCCAGATGAAAGTGTAACTGCCGCCCATTGACCGTCGTGGCCCACACCAGACCGGTGTGACAGAGCGTTCAATAAGTGGCCACGAGCGGCGTGCCGCCGACCGTATCCTCAACCACGTGATGATAAGCCATCTGACGGACGGGATACGCGACCGCTTCACCGTTAACCTGCACAGCCAGCACCATGTCAGAGCCGGCCACAAAGCTCACATCATTTCCGCGTGCGTATGCCGGCGCAGGGAGCGGGTTGAACATCCACTCGAAATGATTCTGCCGCGCGAACCATGCGGCCAAGCAGACGAGCGCGAGCAGGGGTACGAGCGCCGCCTTGCCCCACCAACGGCGCGCC
This sequence comes from Pyrinomonadales bacterium, assembly GCA_038237345.1. Taxonomy (GTDB): domain Bacteria; phylum Acidobacteriota; class Blastocatellia; order Pyrinomonadales; family Pyrinomonadaceae; genus QHXQ01. Next base: position 33,860 of record JBBRYU010000006.1, on the reverse strand, counting down.
CCGCGCCAAAGCCAGACGCACAACAGCGCGGCAAAGGCGGCGAGGACGATAGTCGCTATGGGCGACCAACGACGCAGCGAGTATGAGAGCGATAAGCTCGCTTGAGTCTGCGGGCGGAATGGTTGGATTAACCAAGCCGGCGTAAACACTATAGCCAAAGCCACGAACGTGATCAGAAGCAACGCGAGCCATGCGGCGCGACGGCTAAGTCGAGACGGGCGGGGCAGGGAATCTTGCTTGTGCATCTTGGTTGTTTGTTCGATAGCGGGTTAACTTGCGTAGTGTGCGTACACGGTTTTGACTTTGGCCAGAAAGTCCCGGCGATCTACGAGGTAGTGCAATTTGATCGCACCGTCGCCGCCGGTCAAATCTTCAATCAACTTTTCTAACGCTTCAAACTGATCGCCCGCGCTCGCGTCATGCGCAGCGAGATAGCCGGCGTGGCGCAGGCGGCGCATTAGCTCGTTGAGCGTCAAACGACCTTCCATCGTCAGCCCGCCGTGCGCGTGCGAGCGGCTGACGAGATATTGCACGAGCAACGCATCGTGATAGAGAGACGGCGCGAGGAAGAGCCGGGCACCGTCGCGCTCCCAGCCGGTTTCGAGTCTATGCGAACGCCGCACGATCCGCACGCCGTGGAAAACTTCCGCCCAATCCGTCTTCGGTTCGCTTCGTTCGAGGTAAGCGCGCGTGGCGTGCAGCAACCATGCATCGTCGTTGAAGTCGAGTGTGCGGCCGAGCGCGTCGAGCCATTCGAAGAAGACCGCGCGGCGGGTGGCGCGTACTTCGAGCACGAGAAACTGATCGTCCGCTTTCGGCAACGACTTGACGAGCGCGCGACGCGGGGCATCGGTCGCCTTGCCGCCTTCGATGCGATAGATATCGATGCGGGCGTGCCAGCGTTTGGTCGCATCGCAGTGAGGGCAGCGCGGATGTTTCTCTGTGCTGTCGAAATAGGGGCGGACAGGCGCGGGCGCGGTCAAGTCGGCGACAGTCGGCGCGTGGCGCTTGATCTCCATGTAAGCGGTGCGCGGCGCAAGTCCCATCTGTTTCGTGAAGAGATCGAAAATACAGGCCAGACAGAGCAAGCGCGTATACTCCGCCACAGTGCCCGGCGGGAAGTTGTTCAGTTCAAATGCACGTTTTTTCGCGGCAACCGGCATGCGCGTATCTTACACGACGCGACTAACGGAAGCAGGAAAAACTTTGCACTCGAAAAGACGCAAGGGGGCCGGTTTCAATAGAATGGAGGCGTTGGCATAATGGCCGCGATGATTCTGCTTGCTAGCCTTGAGACGAGACAACATGCTGCCGAAATGATCGCGGCGGGTGGCATCGTCGCATTTCGCACCGACACATTTTATGGTCTCGGCGCAGACCCGTTCAACCATGCGGCGGTACGGGCGTTGCGCGCGTTGAAGGGAAGGGCAGATGGTAAACCCGTGCTGGTCGTGCTGAGCGACGCGGAGGTGGCGACGCGGTTTATGGCGGAGCGAACAGAGCGCTTCGCTAAACTCAGTACGCGCTGCTGGCCGGGCGCGTTGACGCTGGTTGTGGCCGCGCGGCCGGAAGTGCCGGTTGAGTTGACGGCGCATACCGGCACGATTGGGCTGCGCCTGCCAGCCGACGAAGAAGTGCGTGCGCTGGTGCGCGCGTGCGGCGGTGCGCTGACCGCGACGAGCGCGAACGTTGCCGGTGAACTGCCGGCGCGCACGGCTGCTGAAGTCGCCCAAGCATTTCCGACAGGGCTCGCGCTCATCGTGGATGGCGGCGCGGCGCGGACGGAGCAACCTTCAACCGTGCTTGATATAACTGGTAAAGAAGTGCGCCTGATACGTGAGGGCGTAGTTTCGTGGCGCGAGATAGAGGGGATAATTGGAGCCGTTGAAAGCTAGGCGCGGGCTAACGTCTTTACCACAAGGCACGCAGGACACAAAGAAAACGAGGAAGGAAGAGGCTTTCCTTCCTCGTTCATTATTTTCTCTTATTGTGTGACTGTTAGCGTGCGGACGAATGTCCAATCGGCGCTCGGCGCGACTTTGATGTTGCCGACGGTCTTGCGCGCGATGACGATGTTGTTCGCGTACCAGAGGGGCAGCGTCGGCATCTCGCGGCTGATCAACTCCTGCGCCTGCGTGTAGAGCAGCTTGGCCCGCGTACGATCGGCCGTGTTGACTGCCTCGCCAAGTAGTTTGTCCAACTCGGGATTGCTGTAACGGCTGCGGTTGAAACGCGAGTTGTCCTTGCCGGTGAGGAACGTGAACAGGTCGCGCAAAAAGATCGGGTCTTGATTGCCGCCGACCCAGCGGCCCGCCGTCAACTGATACTGCCCGTTCAACTGCGCCTCGCGCAAAGTATTGTCCTCAAGCGTCTCGATGTTGACGGGCAGACCCACATCTTGCAGTTGATTCTGAATCACCCCCGCATACTGGCGCACGACGACGTTGCTCGCAGAGATTTTGAACGCAAGCTGCTTGTCGAGCCGTTGGCGCGGCCCTGCGCCGTCCGGGTCGCGCAGTCCGGCTTCGTCTAATAACTGTTTGGCCCGCGCCGGATCGAAGTTAAAAGTTTGCCCCGGCACGTAAGCCCACGATTCGGGCGGCAGCATCGAATGTGCGACCCGCGCTTGCCCTTGTAACAAATTCTTTACGATGCTCTCGCGATCAATCGCGTAGGCGATAGCTTGCCGCACGCGCGCGTCGTTGAGCGGCGCACTCTGCGTGTTGAAGCCGAGCCATTGAATGTTCGCGCCCGGCCCTTGTGCGATCTGGAGCTTCGGGTCTGTGGCGAGCCCGACGTAAGCGTCGGGCGAGAGCGCCGTGTTGATGGCGAGATCGACACGCCCGCTACGCAGTTCTGCCTGCTGCGTATTGGCATCGAGGATAACGCGGACGCGCAACGCCTTGATGTTCGGCGCACCCTCCCAGTAATCGCTGTTCGCCTCCATGTCCACGATCTGCTGCGACTCGTTCCAACTGACGAACTTGAACGGGCCGGAGCCGACGGGGTGCTGCGCCTGCGTCTCAAACGTGCCTTCGGGAATGATGGGGATAGGAATTAGATTGGCGTAAAGTTCCAACCACGGCTTGCGCAGACGGAAGATGAGCGTGTGCGCGTCGGGCGCAGCAATCTCGGTGACGAATGGTTGTTTGTTCGCGCCCGTGCCCTCGTAAAAAGATGCGGCTTTCGGGTAATCGGAGGCGAGCAGTTTATCAAATGTGTATTTTGCGTCCGCTGCGGTCAGCAGCTTGCCATTATGAAACTTGACGTTATCTTGCAGTGTGAAGGTGACGGTTAAGCCATCGGGTGAAACTTGCGGGGTGGCTAATTCAGGCACGTATTCAAAGCGCTCGTTCTTGCGCATCAGCATATTGAACATCAACTGCCGGAAGCGCTCGCTCGATGCGTCGAAACCTTTCAACGGGTCGAGCGTCTTCGGACTTGCCTCCAACACCATAACGAATGCTTCGCTGCGCTTGGCACAACCATTCCATAACAAGGCAAGGCAGAGACTGAGAGCGATGATAGCGCAGCGTATGGTTGGCATCAGATTTTGTCTCCGTAAGTGTAGTTGAGCTTGCGATTAAGCGCATCGATTTCATCGGCAAACCCGGCGAAACGCGCGGGATCGAAGGGCAGCGGCGGCTTGGTCAACGCCTTGAACGCCGCGATGCGGCGGAGCGACATGTCAATGCGCTCTGCGGTGAGCCGGCCGGCGCGCGCCGCTTGCAGCAACGCATAATAGCCGCGCCGAATCAGTTCCGGCCGCGCGCAGATGAGCAGCATGTCCTCGCCGGCTTCGATAGCCAGACGGGCGGCTTCTTCAATCTCGTAATGGCGGGCAATCGCGCCCATCTCCATGTCGTCGGTGACGACCAAGCCCTCATAACCTAACTCTTCGCGCAGCAAGCGCGTGACGATCTCGTAATTGATCGAAGCGGGCACGAGCGTCCCGCCGGCGACGCCGCGATGTATGTCTATGTTGGGGAAACCGCCATGGCTGACCATGAGCGCGCGCACCATATTGTCTTCGCGTTGGAACAACTCGATGTAGGGCGCGAGGTCTTGCGCGATCAGATCATCGTGCGTGAGTTTGATGATCGGCATCTCGTGGTGCGAGTCCACCTCGCCCGCGCCGATGCCGGGAAAATGTTTCGCGCAGCCCAGACAGCCCGTGCCTTGCAAACCGCGCAGGTAGACCATCGTGTAGCCGAGCACCTCGCCGGGCGAGCGGCCGTAAGAGCGCGAGTAGAGACCGTTCGAGAGCAGATCGCGGTCGTCGGTCATAATGGACATGACCGGCGCGAAGTTCATGTTGAAGCCGAGCAGACGCAAGACTTCGCCGGTGATGCGCCCGAGCGCACGCGCGCCGGCCAGATCGCCGTGCTGGCGGATCGTGCGCGCCGACGGCATAGGCGTGCAGACCTTGCGCAGCCGATCAACCAGCCCACCCTCCTGATCGATGCCGAGCAAAGGCGCCTGCGGCAACGCTTCGCGCACGGCGTCGAGCAAGCCGCGCAGTTGCGCGGGCGTGGCCACGTTGCGCCCGAAGATGATCACGCCGCCCGGCATGACCTCTGTGACAAGGGCGCGCGCTTCGGCGTCGAACTCAGGGCCCGGCAGTCCGATATAAAGTAGCTGCCCGATCTTCTGTTCGAGGGGCAGCGATGTGAGATCGTTAATCATTACTTAGAGCGTGGTAGCAAAGTTGAAGGGGCAGCGGCTCAGCCCTGCCTGCATGTTTGCCGAATAAACATTGGCCGGGACAGAGCCGCTGCCCCTCCAGACACTTTGTGCAAATGGCTGTTGGCGTACGGCCGATGAATGAATTGTCTGCTCAAACGATTCGTTTGCGTATATTAATCAGCAACGCGCGGATTTCTTCGTGCGATAAGTTTTCTACTTCAACGTTGCGCAGTTCGTCAAGCAAGCTCTGATTAACCATGTCGAAGAGTGTCGCCTGCGCGGCGAGCGCCTGTCTGTGTACGCGGCGCGCGGCTTGCGCGAGCGCGCTGTCGCCGCCGTTAGAAACCGATGCTTGCGTTGCGCCTGTTTGCACTGCCGGCGCGCGATTCGTCCCCGTCGGTTCGACTTGCTCCGCGAACACATCCAACTCATAACGTTCCAGCCGCTGTAAGACCTCGCGCGCTCGAATCACTACGGCCGGCGGCAGCCCTGCTAGACGTGCCACCTCGATGCCGTAAGACTTCGACGCGCGTCCGCGCTCCAGTCGGTAGAGAAAGATAATTTCGCCCTCGCGCTCGGCGACGCGTATCTGATAGTTCTGCGCGCCCGGCAGGCGCTCGGCTAACTCAGTCAGTTCATGATAATGCGTGGCGAAGAGAGTTTTGGCCGCGTGGGCCGACGAGTCATGCAGATGCTCTGCGACGGCCCATGCGATGGAAAGGCCGTCAAATGTCGCTGTGCCACGCCCGATCTCGTCGAGCACGACGAGCGAGCGCGGGCTGGCATTGTGCAAGATGGCAGCCGTCTCCGTCATCTCGACCATGAAGGTGGAACGTCCGCGCGAGAGATCATCCGACGCGCCCACGCGCGTCCAGATGCGATCAAAGAGCGGCAGCCGCGCACGCTCCGCCGGCACGAACGAGCCGGTCTGTGCCAGCAACGCGATAAGCGCAGTCTGGCGCAGCACGGTACTCTTGCCGCCCATGTTCGGCCCCGTGATGATGAGCAGGCGATCCGTCGAGTTGTTCATGTAGAGATCGTTCGGAATGAACGGCGCGCTGCTCGTCGCTTCAATCACGGGATGCCGACCGGCGACGATCTCTATCTCATCGCCGTCATGCAACACAGGGCGGCTGTAACGCCGCCGCACGGCGGTCGTGGCCAGCGCGGCCAGCACGTCGAGCATGGCGAGGGCGCGGGCCGTCGTTTGTAAACGCTTAGTCTCGGCGGCGACACTTGCGCGCACTTCAGCGAAGAGGGAAGTCTCAAGTTCGCGTATGCGCTCCTCCGCGCCACGCACGCGCTGCTCCCATTCTTTCAGTTCGGGCGTCGTGTAGCGTTCGGCGTTAGCGAGCGTCTGCCGGCGTTCGTAGTTAGGCGGCACACGTGCGGCGCTGGCTTTCGAGACCTCTATGAAATAGCCGAAGACATTATTGAAACGAACGCGCAAGCTGTTGATGCCCGAGCGCGCACGCTCGCGTGCTTCAAGCGCCGCGATGGTCTGCTTGGCGTCGCGATTGATCACCCGCAATTCGTCCAACTCGGTTGAATAGCCATCACGAATCGCGCCGAGGTCTGCGAGATTGAGCGGCGGGTCGTCGCTGATCGCCTGCGCGATCAACTCGCGCACATCCGGCAATTCATCCGCACTCTCACACAACACTTGCACGAGTGACGCTTCAGCGTCCGATAACGTCTGGCGAATTGCTGGGACTTGTTCCAATGAGCGGCGCAGAGCGGCGAGGTCGCGGGGCGTGGCGGTGTTCATACTGACGCGTGCGCAGAGGCGTTCCAGGTCGGACACGTCTTTCAGGCGTACACGCACTTGATCGCGCGTTACTTGCGAATGATAAAAATGCTCAACCGCCGCTTGCCGCGCTTCGATCTCGCCGCGCTTGAGTGAAGGACGGAGCAGCCACGCATGCAATAGCCGCGCACCCATGCCTGTGACGGTCGCATCGAGCACGCCGAGCAGCGTGTGTGCGCGGCCGGCGTCGTTTTGGGCCTCGACGAGTTCGAGATTGCGCACCGTCACGGTGTCGAGCACCAGATGATCTTGTGCTGCGAAGTAGGTAATGTCGTTGACGTGCGCGGCCGATTCGCGCTGCGTCTCACGTGCGTAGCGCAGGCACGCGCCCGCAGCGCTAACGGCCGCCTCTTTTTGTTGTAAGCCGTAGCCTTCGAGCGTCCGCACGCCGAATTGTTCGAGCAGCAGAGTGGCACAACTGATCGGCTCCCACAGCCAATCGTCGAGGGGTGTCAGCGCCATACTTAGCCCCGCAAACCCTGTCGCTTCCGCCGGCACGATGCGCGCGAGCGGCGCGGGTTGGACGTCTTGTTGTGCGCTTGCTTGGCGTGGCGGCACAGGTGATAAGGGCAATGGGGCGGTGTGTGTCCGCCCCGGATATGCGTCCCTGACAAGCGGCGCAAGCGAGGCAGGGAATAGCAGTTCGCGCGGAGCATAGGATTCAATATCGGCGCAGATGCGCGTCCATGCGTCGCCGCCTTGGGCCTCAGTCACACGAAACTCGCCGGTTGAGAGATCGAGAAAGGCTACGCCGTACTGCTCGCCCACACCGCAGACGGCCGCGAGATAGACCGACTCGCGCGCTTCGATCAATTGCGGATCGATGGCCGTGCCCGGCGTGATGACGCGCACCACTTCGCGGCGCACCAATTTCTTTGTCTTCGTAGGGTCTTCGGTTTGCTCGCAGATGGCGACGCGGTAGCCTTTACGTACTAAACGTGCGATATAGCCGGCGACGGCATGATGCGGCACGCCGCACATGGGGATAGCCGCGCCGCGCTCCTTGTGCCGTGCGGTCAGCATGATCTCCAATTCTCTTGCACCGGTGACGGCATCATCGAAGAAGAGTTCGTAGAAGTCGCCGAGCCGGAAGAAGAGCAGCGTGCCCGGGTGCTGCTGCTTGAGTTCCTGATATTGCCGCAGCATGGGGGTGAGCGTTGTTTCAGTCATGAGTTGCCCAGTATGAGGCGTCCATTGGAGTAAAGCATATTGCAGTAAAAGGGACAGACAGGGCAAGTCCGGCAATTGAGAAAGAGAAAAAATATGAGCTAGATTGCATCTGAGAGACTGACATTATTCAAAAGCTCAAGTATCGCTTTAACTCGGTCGCCGCGCCGACTGTTCAGGTGAAGTGTTAGCTGGACTGCACGTTGGGAAAATGGTAGCGCATCTGTCCGCGTGTGACTTGCTCAGCACTTCAATCGTTTGTGTTATGCTCGGACGCTTTAATGAGCTAGATCAAGATAGGTGAAATTGATGAACTTGAGCACACAAATCGCCACGCTCTTCATCCTTGCTATCCCGGTCGCTTGTGTCGCATGGACTGTGACGCATGAAGAAGTTTTTCGTGAACCGCGTGAATTCTGCGCGGAGCGAAGCGAGAAATGCCGCCGCTTATTTGAGCGTAAATTTTTCTATCTCTTCACCTGCGAATATTGTTTCAGTCATTACGTGGCCTTTTTGTTCCTCCTCATCTTCCGCTTCAAGTTGCTCTTTACTGATTGGCGCGGTTACCTCGTCGCGGGCTTTGCGCTGGTGTGGGTCGCCAATCAGTACATGAGTCTCTATAACCGGCTTCGTTTAGACATCAAAAGCGAAAAAATTGAACACGAGATATTGGAGAAGGCGAAAACTGAAGACAGTAAAGCAATTTAACTGCAAATAAATAGTGGGCGAAAGCTAACGGATTATCTGAACACCATGAATACCTTTAATCTTACAGTCATGACGTAAAATGCTATCTGATTCTCTCGTAAAGGGCCACCACGGCTCAGCGGTCCATGAGGCGCTCAGCCGAAAAAGATTTCGGCGACGTGATAAATTTCCTCGTCGAGTTGCTTGACCTCGCGCAACGCCTCATCGAGCGAAATACTGACCATGCGGTTGCCTTGCAGGGCAGCCATCTGTCCCCACTCACACGCGCGCACCATCTCATAAGCCTTGATACCGAAGCGTGTGGCAAGCACACGGTCGAAGGCAGAGGGCGTGCCGCCGCGTTGCACATAGCCTAATTTGGTCACACGCGTCTGGATGCCCGTGCAGCGTTCGATCTCGCGCGCTAACACGCTGCCGATGCCGCCGAATTGGCCTTTGCGGTAAATCTCGGCCATCTCATCTGCGCTGATGAAATTTTCTTCCGCGCGCGGGTGCGCATATTCCGAGACGACGATAATTGAGAACGGGCGGCCTTGCCCAGCGCGATGCATAATGAACTCACAGACGCGTGAAAGTCTGAATGGGTGCTCAGGCACGAGCACTACGTCCGCGCCGCCTGCAATACCGCCGTACGCTGCGATCCAACCGGTATGTCGCCCCATGACCTCCACGACCATCACACGGTGATGCGACTCGGCCGTCGAGTGCAGACGATCAACCGCCTCGGTCACGATGTTCACGGCCGTATCAAAGCCGAAGGTGAAGTCAGTACCGCCCACATCGTTGTCAATCGTCTTAGGTACACCGACGATCTGAAATTGATGTGTGCGCCACATATCGCGCGCAGTTTTAAGCGAGCCGTCGCCGCCGATGACGATGAGGGAATCGAGTTGATAATGCTGCCATGTGCGGCGTATGCAGGGAATATGATCTTGCTCCTCGAATGGGTTGATGCGCGACGTGCCGAGGATGGTGCCGCCGCGCGGGAGGATGCCGGTCACGGAGGCGCGTGTGAGCGGTTCGATCTCGTCATCGATGAGACCACGCCAGCCGTTCTTGACGCCGAATACTTCCGCCCCTTCGTTCGTCGCCCGGCGGACGACGGCGCGGATCACAGCGTTGAGACCGGGGCAGTCGCCGCCCGCAGTCAGAATTCCGATGCGCAAGCTCATGAGAACAATCGGCCGCGGCTCAGTTACGAGCAACAGTTTGCGTTGATTTATTAGCCGCGCCTATAATCGCGCGACCTCCCGCAGTGTGTCAAACTTGGGACACGACGGAAAGTAGACGCAGACAAGTGCGCCGGCTGTCGTGCATGTTGGTGACTGTGCAATTAGCTCGTGAGCCACTCATCTTGAGCGTTGATACGACGACCGACGTGCGCAGTGTCGCCGTCGTCGCGGGGGGGCGCGTGCGTGCACAGACGACAAGCAGCCTACGCGGCGCACAGGCGGCGAGCCTACTGAATGATGTGGACGCGACGCTCAATGAAGCGAGCGTGGGACTGAAAGAGATCGATCTCTTCGCGGTGGCCACAGGGCCGGGCAGCTTCACCGGATTGCGCACTGGCATTGCCACGATCAAAGCCTTGGCGGCGACGCTGCATAAGCCAATTGTGGGTATGCCCACGCTTCATGCCGTGGCGCATGCTGTGGGAAGGGAAGCACGTATCGTCGCTGCCTTACCTGCCGGACGTGGAGAACTCTTCGTCCAGCTACTTGCAGTTAGCCATGATGGAATTATCGAAGAGCTTAGTAGCCCGGCACATCTCGCGCCAATTGCTTTGCTTGAGCGTGCGCTTGCTTGGCCGCCGCCGTTGATATGGGCCGGCGCTGGCGCACACGTGCAAGCTGAGGCTGTTAGTGATGCGGCATTGCGCGGCGGTTATAAATGGTTGGTTGAGTCCGATAAGGTCGGATTGGCACTAGATGAGTTCGGCGGGGAAGGAGCGCGCGTTTGGACGTTGGCGCGTTTGGTGAGCGCCTACGCGGCCGGGATTGCGGCGCAGGCACTAACTGCCTATCGGGCCGGCCGCACACTTGGGGCGGAAGAGTTACGCGCGCTTTACGTGCGTCTATCGGATGCGGAGTTGAATGAAAGATGTCGTGTGTAGGACGAGCGAGTATAGGGGAGCAGCGCGACTTCCGGATCGATCTGACAACGCAGCACGATCTGCTCGAAGTGGTCGAGATCGAAGAGGCTTGTCAGTTGAGTTTGTGGGGTTGGGACTCATATCGTGCTGAGTTGGCACGCCCCGAAGCGATCATGCTGGTGGCGCGGCGCAAGACGCCTGATTGGCAGACCGGTAAGTCGCTCTATGGCTTCGTCGCCGCGCGGGTCGCGGCTGATGAGTTGCACGTTAATAACATCGGCGTGTGTGCGGCGGCGCGCGGACGCGGGATTGGCGGCGCACTGTTGCGTGCGGCCGTCGCCACCGGCCGCAGGCTTGGCGCGCAGCAGGCGTTTCTTGAAGTGCGCGCCAGTAATGACGCCGCACATGCGCTCTACCGGCGTTGTGGTTTCGCGATGGCGGGCCGGCGACGCAACTACTATCGCGATCCGGTTGAGGACGCGCTCGTCATGAGGTGTAGTTTGTAACTTGAAAGCAACGTCGGCCTTGCTTCGCGCGCGGCACTTAGGCTACCATTTTTCCACAACAGCGAGCTGGGCGCGCGGCAGTTTCGCCAGACAGTCCGCGCGTGAGTTATTTACAACACACCGCTATAGACGCATCTGCCAAAGGAGGCTTCCACGCATGGAGATCACCGACACGGACGGCTTGAAGGAGCAACTGCTCATGAGTGACCCTGAGTTTCGTGAGTTGGCGCGCGAGCATGGTAAGTACGACGCGCGGCTGCGCGAACTTTCGACACTGACTTACCCGAACGATGAAGAGCAATTGGAAGAGATCACGTTGAAGAAGAAAAAGCTGGCCGTGAAAGATCAGATGCAAGAGATTATGCTGCGCCACCAGAAACAGGCGAGCGCGGCCCACTGATCGCCGGCGCGCAACCGGCATGCGACATTCCAAATAGCTGGCAATACTTAACCGACGGGGACGCCGCACCGCTTACGTGCGCCCCCGTTTTTGTTCAGTGCGGAAAGCCGTACTGCAGGAGTCGCAGGCAGCGCGGCGCGCCATTTACACACCGGCTAAATATTATGGTAAGAGACGGTCTACCGTTCGTCGCTATTCCGCTGGGGCTGGCTCTGATTGCCGCGAGCTTAGGCTATATATGGTTGGCGCTTCCTTTCGTGTTGCTCGCCATGTTCATGGCTTACTTCTTCCGAGACCCGCGCCGCAACTCACCCAGCGAGCCGAATATCGTCGTCGCCCCGGCTGACGGGCGCGTCACACGCGTTAGCCCCGCCTTCGCCAATCAGCCTGACGCTCCGACCGTGGTCAGTATTTTCTTAAGCCCGCTCGACGTGCATATCAACCGCGCGCCCATCGCCGGTGAAATAGTTGATGTCACACACACGCGCGGGCGTTTCGTCATGGCGACCCGCGCAGATGCCAGCCTCGTCAACGAACAGAACGCGCTGACGATTCGCGGCGAGCGGATCACGGTCGTCTGCCGGCAGATCGCAGGCGTGCTGGCACGCCGCATCGTCTGTTGGAAACGCGTGGGCGAGCGCGTCACATTAGGCGAGCGGTTCGGCTTGATCAAGTTTAGCTCGCGCACCGATCTGGTGCTGCCGCCGGAGGTTGAGGTATTGGTGAAAGTCGGCGAGCGCGTGCGCGGCGGCGTTAGTGTCATCGGGAGAATTCGCGCATGAGCGTCACACAGCTACAAGTTGAAGACAGTCACGCACCGCATCCTGAACGGAAAGGCTTGCGCAAAGGCCTCTATCTCATCCCCTCAGCTTTCACTGCGGCGAACATCGGGATGGGTTATTTTGCCATCATGGGGGCATTGCAAGGATTTAAATTGCTCCAAGGGGGGACTGATCTAGAGCTCAATCGCGCTGCCCAGCATTTCGATAGCGCCGCCCGGGCCATCGGTTGGGCGTGGGTCTTCGATGCGCTAGACGGGCGCATCGCGCGTCTGACCAGAACGACTACCGAGATTGGTGTGCAACTCGACTCGCTTGCCGACGTGCTAACGTTCGGTATCGCACCGGCCGTGCTCGTCTACAGTTGGGGCTTCGGAGCCGCGCTCGCTGATGGCAGCGATGCGCTTAAACTCGGCTGGTTTCTCTCTTTTATGTTCTTGATCTGCGGTACGTTCCGTCTCGCGCGGTTCAACGTGCAGGCGATGCGCCCGCGCGTCCTCGCCGAAGGCTCGGTCAAAGTTGATAAGAAGAATTTTGTAGGCTTGCCGATTCCACTAGCGGGCGGGCTGATTGCCGCCATCGTCCACTTCGCGCCGCAGCCGCTCTCGCGCTACAGCGCGGAGTTGGGCGCGCTCTATAGCGGGCTGTTGATGGGGCTGGTGGCGCTGCTTGCGATTCTGATGGTCAGCACCGTGCGCTACAGCAGTTTCAAAACGGTCGGGACAGATCGGCGTAGCACGCGAGTCGCTATCTTGGTCGTTGCCGCTGTAGGCATGTTGGTCTGGCTCTACTCGCGCTATGTAGTGCTCGCGCTTGTCACGCTATACGTGCTGCACGGGCTGTTCATGCGTCTCGTTTCGCTTATACGCTCAATGCTCGCCCGTTGAAGCAACGTAGCTCATGTATCAACATGGATGATGGTTAACGAGCTTGTTGTTGCGCCGTAGTTGCCGGCGGGGCGAAAGCCAATAGCCCGTGTCGGGTAGTGATCAATAGAAAATTGTTAGCGATGATCGGAGAGGCGGCCGTATTGCCGTCCGCGCCGACCTCTAAGTTGTTCAAAGTCTTACCATCATGCAGCGCGAGGACGACGCAAGCATCGCCGCCGAGGGGGACGAACAGCGCACTGTCCGCACTCGTCAAGGGCTGCGCTGCGATCCGGCCCGCAAGCTGCCGCTTCCAAAGCCGCTCGCCGCGCCCGTAAGAGAGTAGGTAAACGAAATTATCGAGCGAGGCTACGACAAGCCCGTTCGGCGTGGCTGCGACAGATTGCACCCCTGCGCCTGTGCGCATGCGCCAGCGCAGCCGCCCGCTCGTCTCCTCCATGGCATAGACATAACCATCGGCCGACCCGAAGAAGATTAGCTGGTTCGTCATGGCGACGGGACCGCGCACAGCGCCGCGGGTCTGATAACGACGGAGGGTCCGGCCCGATAATTCATCTATGACTAACAATGCGCCGTCCTCGCTGCCGATGTATAGCCGCCCGTCGCGTAAGATGGGCTGTGAGGCAAATGCCGCCGCATACTGCGTGAGCCATTTGAGTTCGCCGGTCTCTTTACTGAATGCATAGATACGTCCGTCCGATGTGCCACCGAAAATGGTCGTTGTGCCAGCTGTCAACGCCCCGCTGATTGGACGCGGGAGTGTGTGCATCCATAGCGTCACACCGCTCGTCCGGCTGAGCGCACGTAAAGCCCCGGTGGCGCGGTAAAAGGTTTTGCCTTCATCGGCGTCTGCAGCTTCGTTTGCCACATAGACGCCGCGCTCGTCAGCGACGGGCGCGGCCGAAACCGTGCCGCCCATCTCGGTTTTCCAAAGCAACTGCCCATTAATCGTACTCAAGGCAACGAGTTCGCCTCCCGCCAGCGGTAGATAGACGCTGGTATCGTGTGCTGCCGGAGTGAGATTAACCGTGCTGGCTGTCAGATATTGCCACTTCGAGATCAAGGGCTGAGAAAATATAAGCTGCTGGCTGGCACTTTGTTTAGGGGAGAGGATTAGCGCCAGTCCGCTGAGTGCGAATGCGAAAAAAAACAGTAGTAGTCGGACACAATTCCAACTGCCCGCCCGCCCGCCAATACTGTGGCTATACATTTTAATAAGCTTGCACATACAATGACCGACTCAAGAATGCTTATCTGAAGCTATGAGCATAGCCTAACTCCGCGAAATCTGCATTCAAGTCAGACGTACCGACATCCATGGAGGTTGACTTAAAACTTGGCTGAACAGCAACAACATGACACGATCATCATTATTGATTTCGGCTCACAATATACGCAGTTGATCGCCCGCCGGATACGCGAAACTGGGGTCTATTGTGAAATCTGGCCTTGCAACGTGCCTCCTGAGAAACTACGAGCCTTGCGCCCCAGCGGGCTAATCCTATCGGGTGGCCCCTCCTCTGTTTATGATGAAGATGCGCCCCAGCTAGCCCCCGGTTTTCTTGAGGCACTGGAATGCCCCGTGCTGGGTATCTGCTATGGTTTGCAAATATTAACCGTAGCGATGGGGGGGGAGGTACGCCCCTCACAGAATCGCGAGTATGGATATGCCCTTTTGAGCGTGACGCAGCCGGATAGTCCTTTGTTTACAGGGTTGCCGGCAGAGATGGATGTCTGGCTCAGCCACGGCGACTATGTCACCCAAGTCCCGCGGGGATTTCGCATAACGGCCCAAACTGGCCATGCGCTTAATGCACTTGAAGATTTAAGCAGGCGCATATTCGGTGTTCAGTTTCACCCGGAAGTGGCCCACACGCCCCGCGGCGCAGAAATCTTGCGCAACTTTGTCTTTGGTATTTGTCAGGCCCGGGCCGACTGGTCAGCCCGCTCGATCATTGCGGAGCAAATTGATCGTGTGCGCGAGCGGGTCGGCCAGAAGAAGGTAGTCTGCGGTTTATCAGGCGGGGTGGATTCAACTGTCGCCGCTGCCCTAGTACATGAAGCGATAGGCGCGCGGCAGACATGTATCTTCGTAAATAATGGGCTTTTAAGGGAGGGTGAATTTGAGGCGACGCTGCGCTTATACAAGCAACGGATGAGCTTGAACGTGCGTGGGGTAGATGCGGAAGCGCAGTTTTTGGCTGCTCTGCGCGGCGTGACTGATCCGGAAGAGAAGCGGCGCATCATCGGGCGAGTCTTCATCGAAGTCTTCGAGGCAGAGGCGCAGCAGATCGACGAGGTTGAGTATCTGGTGCAGGGCACATTATATCCGGATGTGATTGAGTCGGTTTCCGTCCGCGGCCCTTCGGCGGTCATCAAAAGTCATCACAACGTCGGCGGACTGCCCGCACAGATGCGCCTGGGGTTGATCGAGCCCCTACGCGAACTATTCAAAGACGAAGTGCGTCAAATCGGGCGCGACCTGGGCGTGCCTGAGGAAATTCTGCGTCGGCACCCTTTCCCCGGGCCAGGGTTAGCCGTAAGAATTCTAGGTGAGATAATGGAGCATAACTTGCGTCTGCTAAGAGCCGCCGACCGCATCCTCGAAGAGGAGTTACGCTTGGCCAACCTGTACGATGCCGTGTGGCAAGCCTTCCCCGTTCTGCTGCCAATTTCGTCTGTCGGTGTAATGGGTGATTTTAGAACTTATGAACAGGTTGTGGCCATACGTGCGGTGACGAGTGTGGATGGCATGACGGCTGATTGGGCGCGTCTGCCGCACGATGCTTTGGCGCGGATTTCGACACGCATTGTGGCTGAGGTACGCGGCATTAACCGCGTCGTCTACGACATCAGTTCCAAGCCGCCGAGTACTATTGAATGGGAGTAAGTATAGGCCACGATAGCCTAACGCGCGGCACTCAAGCATTTTCTTATCTTCGGCGCAGGAAGTTACTCTTGTGGCAGGGATTTTATTCCTACTCGCGGCTTTCATTCAACATCTGGGGGCGAGCCGGTCCACGCTATACGTGATATAGTGCCCGGCGTTAGACCGTTAGGCAGCACACAACTGCCGCTCCAATAACTCAATGTTTGCGTCAAATATAGATGCCCAAGAATAACTTCGTCCACCTACACCTACATACTGATTACAGCCTGCTCGACGGGGCGATTCAGATCAAGCCTTTGGCCAAGCGCATCGCGGAACTTGGCATGCCGGCTTGTGCCATAACCGATCACGGCAACATGTACGGCGCGATCTCGTTCTACAACGCAATGAAGGCGCAAGCGGTCAAGCCCATCTTGGGCTGTGAGGTTTACATCACGCGGGGCAGTCGCTTTGACCGCGCGAAGCCGTCTGCTAAACCAGGTGAAAAGGCGAACTTTCATTTGATCCTACTGGCGAAAAACCTTGAAGGTTATCACAATCTTGCCCGGCTAACTTCTAAGGCTTATACCGAAGGATTTTATTACAAACCGCGCATCGATCAGGAGTTGTTAGCAAAGCACAGCGGCGGTTTAATCGGGCTGTCGGCTTGTATGTCCGGCGTGCCTGCGGCCCTGTTGGCTCGCGGGGCATGCGATGAAGCGGCGACGGCGGCTCATCAGTTCCAAGAGATTTTTGGCCAGGGTAACTATTTCCTCGAAATTCAGGAGCATGACCTGGACGCGCAGAAACGCATACGGAAAGATTTAGTGGCGTTAGCAAAACGGACGGGCGTGCCGCTCGTGGCCACAAACGACTCGCATTACCTTATGCCTGAGGACGCCAGAGCACACGATGTTCTGCTCTGCATAGGCTCGGGCAAATCCGTGCAAGATACTAATCGCCTACGCTACGGTTCGCCTTATTTTTACGTGCGCTCTGCTGAAGAGATGTGGCGTATCTTTGGGCCGGAGATGCCTGAGGTGTTGCAGCGGACGGTTGAAATTGCTGAGATGTGCGACATCAAGCTACCTACGGGCATCAACCATCTGCCGATCTATCCGATACCACCAAGCGATGCGGGAATGACTACTGATGAGTACTTCGAAAAGGTGGTCAGGGAAGGGTATGAGTGTCGGCGTGCGCAGGTTTGGGATATTGCCCAGCAGCGGGGCGAGTTACGCCACACGCTAAGTGAGTATCAGGAGCGTATCTCGCGCGAGATCGCCATGATCAAGCAGATGGGGTTCCCTAGCTATTTTCTGATCGTGTGGGATTTTATTCGTTATGCGAAGGAGCGGGCGATTCCAGTCGGGCCGGGGCGCGGATCGGCTGCCGGGTCGCTGGTGGCTTATTGCTTGGAGATTACAGACATCGATCCCCTCCAGTATGACTTGCTGTTCGAAAGGTTTCTTAACCCTGAGCGGGTCTCCATGCCAGATATAGACATAGATTTCTGCGTGCGCGGGCGCGAAGAAGTGATTAAGCACGTAACAAATTTTTACGGCCGCGACTCGGTCTGCCAGATCATAACTTTCGGTACATTGGCTTCGAAGGCGGCAATTAAAGACGTAGGCCGTGCCCTCAGCATCCCTTACGCAGAGGTCGAGCGGATAGCAAAAATGATCCCACCGCCAGTGCGGGGGCGTAATGTTTCAATCGCGCAAGCTCTGGAGCAGGTGCCGGATTTGCGTAAAGCAGTCGAAGAAAATCATCAGGTCAAAGAATTACTGGACATTGCCCGGCGTTTGGAGGGTTGTGCGCGGCACGCATCGGTGCATGCCGCCTGGGTGGTTATTTCGCCCGCGCCCTTGGATGAGTTAGTGCCGGTGGCAGTCTCATCGCGGCAGGAATTAACAACTCAATACGCCATGTCGGATCTGGAAAAGACCGGCATGTTAAAGATGGATTTCTTAGCGCTGACTACTTTAACTATTATAAGCGACTGCTTAATCACCGTTAAGCGATCGCTTCATGGGAAGGTGGATTGGACGCAGATACCGTTGGACGATGAAAAAACGATGGCGCTCTTTGCTGCCGGTAGCACTGATGCGATTTTTCAGTTTGAGTCGCAAGGCATGCAAGAGATTTGCCGGCGGTTGCGCCCAAAAGGGTTGGAGGATTTGGCGGCCCTGAACGCGCTTTACCGGCCAGGCCCGCTTGACGGTGGAATGGTTGATGATTTTATCGAACGGCACCATGGACATAAGTCAGTCCGCTATATAGTGCCGGAGATGAAAGAAATTCTCTCCAATACCTACGGTATCATCGTCTATCAAGAGCAGATCATGCAGTTGGCGCAAACCCTCGCCGGCTTTAGTTTAGGTGAGGCTGATTTGATGCGCCGAGCCATGGGCAAAAAGAAACGTGAGGAAATGGCTCTCCACGAGAAGAAATTCGTAGCGGGCGCAATCGAGCGGGGAATCAAAAAGGAGAAAGCTGAGCAGATATTCTCTTTGATGGCTCAGTTTGCGGATTACGGGTTTAATCGTAGCCACAGCGTTGCTTATGCATATTTAGCATTCCAGACTGCCTATCTAAAAGCTCACTATCCTGAGCATTTTTATGCTGCAGTACTATCAAACGAAATTGAGGACACAGCAAAAGTCTTCAAATATTCAAACGAACTGAGAGGGCAAGGCATACGACTCCTCCCACCCGACGTGAACGAGAGCCAGGGTGGGTTTACCCCCTTGCAAGGAGCGATTCGTTATGGGCTGGAGGCGATAAAGGGCGTGGGGCATTCCAGCGTAGACGCTATACTCGAAGCACGGCAACTCGGCCCGTTTAAATCAATATTCGATTTCGCCGAGCGCGTGGGCCAGCGTGCGATCAATAAAAGAGTACTGGAGAGTCTCGTGTGCGCGGGGGCCTTCGATTCGCTTGATGATGACGGAGATGAGAGTCGGCATTCACTGCGCGCACGCCTATTTGCCGCTGTTGATGCCGCTCTAGCCAGAGGGGCGCGTGCGCAAAACGACAGATTAAACGGCCAGAACGGTTTATTCAGCACACCTAAGACCACATCTGCTAAGACGTCTGTAGAGTCTTTGCCATTAGTAGAGCCTTGGACGCATTTTGCTCTGCTAACAGGGGAGAAGAATTCGATTGGCTTCTATATCACAGGCCACCCGTTAGAAAATTATGCTGAAGTATTAGCTGAACTAAATTGCTTGAATAGTCTGAACCTGCACAGTTTCGAACATGCGGCACATGTACGACTTGGAGGGTTAATTACCGGCTTACAGGTGCGTACCACCAAGAAGGGTGATCAATTTGCACTTATGCGCTTAGAAGATCAAACTGGCGGGGTGAAGTGCGTCATTTGGCCTGATACATACAATAAATGCAAGCAGCTGCTGATAGATGATATGGCTGTGTTGATATCTGGCAAATTGGATTCGGGCGATGACAGCGAGGCTTCTGTAATTGCTGATGAGGTGGTCGGTTTAGAGGACATTTTACAGCGGCGCGCACGGGCCGTCTTGTTGCGAGTGCCCATCAATAAAGCGCCGAACACAGTATTGGAAGGTTTATTCAAAGTGTTAGATAAGTATAGAGGCGATTGTGAAGTCCTGATTGAGATGTACCTGGAAGGGGGCGTGCTTGTGCGTACGCGAACTCATAGCGCTTTGAGGGTTGCAGGTAGTCTTCAAATGGAAGCCGCGGTGCGTAATTTGGGTTGTACGGTTGAGTGGTTCAGTGGGGCACGAGTGCTTCACTAAGTTAGAGCTTGACGTGGTTAGAATTGTGTCGCATCCTTTTATCAAAGCTTTTAGTTTCTATTTATTTTACAAAGGTTGAAACGTGTCTTTGCCTCCAGTCGAACTTCATGCGATTAAACGGCTTAACGCATTTGAGCGGGTAAAGCTTGCCCGGCATGCTGATCGACCTTATACCTTAGACTTTATAGAGCGGCTTTTCTGTGATTTCGTCGAATTGCGCGGCGACAGGCGATATGCGGATGATCCCGCGTTGATTTGTGGCTTCGCTACCTATCACGGCCAGGCGGTGGCGATCATCGGGCAGCAAAAGGGGCGTGATACCAAGCAAAGGCGTTATCGGAACTTTGGCATGCCCAAGCCTGAGGGCTATCGAAAAGCTCTACGGGTAATGCAACTAGCTGCGAAGTTCAATCGACCTATCTTCACCTTTATTGATACCCCTGGGGCGTATCCAGGGATAGATGCCGAAGAGCGTGGTCAAGCTGAAGCGATTGCCCGTAATCTCTTAGAGATGGCACGGCTAAGAGTCCCAATAATCGTGACGATTATTGGTGAGGGCGGTTCAGGTGGGGCGTTGGCTATTGGAGTTGGTGACAGGCTGTTAATGTTGGAAAATGCTACTTACTCTGTCATTACACCTGAAGGCTGTGCGGCAATACTTTGGAAAGACGCGGCTGAAGCACCGCGCGCGGCTGAGTCTTTATGGCTGACTGCGATTGATTTAAAGCGATTAGATATAGTTGACCAAGTTGTGCCTGAGCCACATGCTGGTGCGCACACGGATATTAATGAATCTGTGCGTTTGTTAGATATCGCTCTTGCGGAGAGCCTTGAGATTGTCCTAACCCTCTCGGTAAAGGAGCGTAACGCGCGCAGGTATAAAAAATTGCGGGCCATAGGCAGTAAGTAAATGAGACTTGACGGCTGAAAATATCCCGTTCTAATAATTGTCGGCGCGCCGACAATTATTAGAACGGGATATCGTCGTCCGTGACATTGGCTTCAGTGGCTTCGGGTCTGCTTGCAGTCGGCTCAGAGCGTTGAGATGCGGTCTCGTCGCCTCTGCCACCGACGAACTGCATGTCTGTCGCATTAACTTCAAGTGTATGACGCTGACGGCCGTCCTTGTCTGTCCATTCTTCGACGCGTAAGCGTCCTTCGATGTAAATTGGTCTGCCCTTGGTGAGATATTGCGCTGCTGTCTCTGCTTGTCTGCCCCAAAGTGTGATCTTGAACCAAGTCGTCACATCTTGATTCTCCCCAGCCCGATCTTTTCGTCGTTCATTTGTGGCCATCGTGAAGCTACAGACTGGGGTGCCTTGGGGCGTGTAGCGTAACTCAGGATCGCGTCCGAGATTGCCGACAAGGGTGATTTTGTTGAAAGACATTGGTGGTATCCTTTACAGGCTGGGACTGGTCAAGCAAGGCGTCATACTACATGGCAAGGTTAATAAGGGTCAAGGGGCAAATTTATTGATAGGGATTAAGTTGAAGAATTACTTTAAACGTATAACCAGAGCTGAGTGGAAAGGTTTATGTTGAAGTTCCTTGGCATTGTTAATTTTGCTGTTATTCCACGTCGACGTGTAGAGTTTAATAAAGGACTCAATTTGCTTACAGGTGAAACTGGTGCAGGTATAGTTGAGCATCGTTGATGCCCTCAGCCGGTTGCTCGGCGCACGCGCCTCTACGGAAGACATCAGAACTGGTGAAAACACAGTACGCCTTGAAGGCACTTTTGAATTGGATGGCCAGCGGGACGAGCAGATGCGTGATGTACTCAGCAGGATTGGGATTCAACTTATGCCGGCAGACGATCTTACGATTCGACGGGAGCTACAAGTAGGTGGACGCAGTCAGTGGCATTTTCGTGAGCGATCAAAACGTGACAGCGGCAACTCATACCGAGTTGCAGTTCAACGTGAGCCGACATGATTCGCGGCATCACCACCACGAATGAAAACAAAGGACTTACGTCCCTATTTTTCATAAAAGATTCAAATACCAAACTACCGTTGCGCTCAATCGTTTACGGACACGGTGAATCTCAGTTTTGAATGCAACTTGGTATCATAAATCCATGCAACCTTTTCTGTTTAAGATACATGGGCAGGGTGAATAGCAGGCTCTTACATCCTCACGCGCACAGTTAGGATTACTAGGTTCTGTTGACATTTGGAGTAAGCTATTGCGTGCTTACCGTAACTTTCACCGACGAACAGTGGCAGAAGATACTGCCTGTACTATTGTCTTGCCCGAACGTGTATGTCGGACAAGCAGAGGAATGCCGCAAGTTTCTTGCAGCCGTGCTGTGGGTCGCTCGCGCAGGCGCACAGTGGCGCCTGCTCCCCGAAGAGTACGGGCCCTGGAATACCGTCTATAAACGCTTTGCGCGCTGGAGCGCGCAAGGCGTCTTCGAGCAACTTCAGCAGTCTTTTGCTGCGGAACCGGAGATGGAGCATCTGCTCATTGACTCAACTATCGTGCGTGCGCACCCGTGCTCGGCTGGCGCGCTAAAAAAAAGCACGGCGGGCAAGCGAGCCAAGCACTATAGCGGTTTGCATTTGCGTGCGACTAACCAGAATTCAAGCAGATTGCCGATCAAGCAGGATAGTGCTGAGCCGGAGTCGGCAGGTGCAGGTCGCATCCAATTGAAAACCGCTATAAGTCTTTTGTTTACGTCGTCAGTCTTTAAAATGGATAAAGTCGAGCTAGTATCGCGGCGCAGGAAACTGCGCTTGGGCATAAGGGCACACTTGTCTTTGACGAGACTGATACGGGTATCGGTGGCAGCGTTGCGGAGTCTGTTGGCCGTAGGCTCAAGACATTGGCAGAGCAGCACAGCAGGTACTATGTGTGAACCATCAACCGCAGATAGCTCGTTCTGCCGAGCATCCTTACGTAGTGTCAGGCGCGTGTCAGCCAAGCAGTGCAGCCACCGGGCGGGGGACTAAACGCGCGGGAAAAGGGAGTCTACCTAAGTCCTCATAAAGAAGAAATTTCGCCTGCGGCGGCAGTTTCTGTTACACTCGTCGGCGCGCCGACTAAGTACAAGTTTTATGGCCAAGATAAATGTATACATTGAGACGCTCGGTTGTCAGATGAATGTAGCTGACACAGAGCGTGCAGCTACGAGACTACGTGTTGCTGGCTACGCATTGACGGATAAAGTTGAAGAGGCAGAAATAGTGCTCTTTAATACTTGTTCAGTGCGTGCCCGCGCCGAACAGAAAGTTTTCACTCGTATCGGCGAGGTGCGACGCGGAGGCAGTGAGCCGATTATTGGAGTCATGGGTTGTGTCGCACAATTGGAAGGGGATCGGCTGTTTGATCGCGCTCCGAATGTGCGACTAGTTGTGGGCACACGGGCGATTGATCGCCTGCCTGCGCTCATTGCGGATGTGCGGGCTGGCGTGCAGCAGATCATAGACTTAGGCGAGCGGCAGACAGGAGATGTCTGGGACGTTACACCTAGCGAACGCCACTCACCTTATGTTGCATTCGTTCCCATAATCGAAGGTTGTAATAAATTCTGCACATATTGCATCGTGCCTTATTCACGTGGGCGCGAGTTAAGTCGCCCTGCGGCCGAGATTGTATCGGAGATCGAGCACTTACGTGATCTCGGTTACAAAGAAGTGCATTTGATAGGACAAAACGTCAACAGTTACCGCCCTAAGACAGAAGCCGGCTTGGAGGAACATAAAGGTGCAACGCCTTTCACGCGACTTTTACGTGTAGTCGCGACGACCGGCATGGAGCGTATAAAGTACACCACCTCATTTCCTAGGGATTTCCACCCCGACATTGTGCAAGCTATGGACGAACATGAGAATCTTTGTAACTGGATACACCTCCCGGTACAGTCAGGTAGTGATCGTGTGCTACATTCGATGCGCAGGGGATATAAAGTGGCCGACTACTTGGCCTGTGTGGAGATGATAAAGCGGGCACGGCGTAGGTACGCATTGACGAGTGATATTATCATTGGGTTCCCCGGGGAGACGGAGGGAGATTTTAAAGAGACGCTGGAGTTAGCTACATACTGTCAATTCGATAGCCTCTATATCTTCAAGTATTCTGAGAGGACTGATACGCCTGCTGCTAAGCTAAATGATGATGTATCTGACAATGAAAAGGCAGTGCGCTTTAGGGCACTCGAAGATATGCAAAGGGCCATCCAATCAAGCATATTCAACTCTTATGTTGGCCAAGACGTTTCTGTTTTAGTGGAGAGCGTTAGTGCAAGGGCAAGTACGGATATGACTGGCCACACGACCTGTAACAAGGTTGTGAATTTCCCCGCAGATGTTTCGCTCCTTGGCCAAGTCGTCTCGGTGCGTATAACTGAGGCTAAAGCGCACAGTCTCTATGGAGAGTGGCAGGGCTGTTGAGCCTTAATGTACATCGGGTAAAACATGAGGCAGTAGTATGGAAATAGAAGTAAAGATTAGAGGTTTAATGATGGATCCAAATAGCGGAACACCGATCATTATCCTCAAAGATGTTAACAGCGATATTATGCTGCCGATCTGGGTGGGTGCGTATGAAGCTAATGCCATCGCCTTGGAAATCGAGAAGATAGCGCCGCAGCGGCCTATGACGCATGATCTGTTACGGAACTTCATAGTGGAGATGGGGGCACGTGTCGAGCGGGTCATCGTGACGGAGTTGCGCGACAACACCTTCTATGCGGTTATAGAGATGCGTAATAGTGCAGATGATGTGATTATGCTCGATTCTCGCCCTTCCGATGCCATCGCCTTGGCCCTACGGGCAGATTGCCCGATCTACGTGAATGAGGAGGTTGTTCTCGCCTCGCAGAGTGTGGCTGGTAGAGAAGATGAAGAACTGACGAACACAGATGACGAAGAATGGCCGGACGTAATTGGTGAAGCTGGTGATTTACCAATGTAGGCAACTACCGGCCTTACATATTATACCTAGTGGGGAGTTGGAAAGACTGAGACGAATCCTGTGCATGCCGTTATCGCAATAGCAAATCAGAAAGGTGGCGTGGGCAAAACCACGACCGCTATTAATCTGGCAGCCGCATTTGCCCGTTGTGGCCGGCGCACACTCTTATTAGATCTAGACCCACAAGGGAATAGCTCCATCTCTTTTCTTGATGTTACCCAGGTTGAACGCTCAGCCTATGATATGTTGGTGGACGGGCAGGTGGGATGGAATGGCTATGTCTATCCGACACGCGTCGCTGGGTTGGAGATGATTCCGGCGCGCATTAATTTGGCGAAGCTAGAGTCTAAGTTGGTCGGTGACTTCGACGCCCCGTTTCGTTTGAAAGACCGCCTGGAATCCCTTCGCTCGAAATACGAGATAATCATCATTGATACCCCGCCTACTCTAGGATTAATTACCGTCAATGCCTTAGTGGCGGCTACACATGTTCTGATCCCGATCCAATCTTCCTATTTTGCCTTAGAAGGAACAGATGATTTATTGGAGACGATAGAAAAGGTAAAGGCACGCCCCAATCCGAATTTGCGAGTATTAGGGGTCGTGGTCACGCTGCATGACCGGCGCACAACCCTAGCACGTGGGGTACATGAACAGATTCGACAGGTATTCGGGGCGCAAATGTTCGAAACAGTGATCACTAAGAGCGTGCGTCTGGAGGAAGCGCCAGCTTATAAAGAATCAATATTTTCCTTTGCCCCCCAATCATCCGGGGCGCTAGAGTATGCAAAACTCTGTGATGAGGTAATCGCGCGTGTCTAAAAGAGGACTGCCATCTGGCGTGCGTATGCGGCATGACGCACATTATGTTGAGGAGCTATCAGGGCAGCGCCCGACACCTGTCGGGCGGCTCATCACGCTCGACCAACTTGACCCAAACCCGGAGCAGCCGCGCGTAGAGATCGGTGATCTCACTGAACTGACCTCCTCGATCAGGGAGAAGGGTGTCTTGGAGCCGCTACTAGTCAAGCCCGCGCGAGAACCCGGTCGTTGGATGATCATCGCAGGCGAGCGCCGCTGGCGGGCATCGAAAGCAGCAGGGCTCCGCGAAGTGCCTTGTATTGAAATGGATGTTGATGATCGTGCCGTAGCAGAGATCGCGCTGATAGAAAACATGCAGCGGAAGGATCTGACGCCTTGGGAAGAGGCTGATGGGCTGGCCGCGCTCTGTGAGCGCTTTGGTTACACGCACGAAGAGGTTGCGCGTAAGGTAGGGAAGAGTCGTAGCACCGTGACTGAATCGCTCTCGATTGCTACATTGCCCGAGCAAATTAGGCAGCAGTGTCGGCGTGCCGACATTAGTTCGAAGTCCCTTTTATTGCAAATCGTGCGACAACCGGATGAACATTCTATGCAGCGAATGCTGGATGAAGTGACTACACGTGGGTTGACGCGTGATGGGGCTCGTGCTATACGCCGCGCGAACGTAAATAATGATAATTCGGGAGGTGTTACGCGTACTGCCGGCCCCTACACCTATAGCTACACACCTCCTGACCGTAGCTATAAAGTTGAGGTTCGTTTCCGCCGGCACCATATTGATCAGACAGAGCTTATTGCTGCACTACAAGGGGCAATAGAGTCCGTTGCGTTGGTGCGGGACGGGTCTGATAATAACCAACGGGAACGTTGATATCAATTGAAGGTCGTGCGTTAAAGTAAGCGGGGGCCCTTCTTGCGCTCTTCTACTGCTCTTTTCTGTAATGTTCGCGCCCAGCGCTCAAAAGTTGGCTGGAAGGGTTTAAACAAACGTGCACGGAATGTGTGTTCACGCTCACCCCAAAGGCGCAACTGTTTCTCCGTATAGGTGCGTATAGACTGCTCAAGCTGACCCTTTTTAACTGAATGTCGTAGGGTTAGGTGATAATGCTGTGCGATTAGAGAGAAAAGAACCGCAGCCAAATTATTCTTAAAGGAAAGCCGAGGCATCAAGCGCTTTAAGAATGGTTTATGGCTAGGCAATAGGGCATCAACCGAAATCTCTAACCATGCGAGCTGCGTTCCTTGTCTGGGATGGTAGAGTCCCGGAAGTTGACTGCGTTGTTGGGGAAGACGCACACGCGGATCGGAGATAATATCAACAAGTCGCACGCGCTCAATGCCACGCAGATGCTCACGCGGTAATGACTTAAGTATTTTTTCCATGCGCGCTTCAGTCTGCCGCGGTAGCTTAATGCGCGCCTGATTCTCTATTTTGACAGTCATGGAGTACTAGCAAATACTGTAGGCGAAATAACAGTAGACCGTCAAGCGGAACTAGATAGGCAAATCGTTATTTCATTATGCGTGACTTCATATACGAACACTTAGCGTATTTGCAGGTCGAGAAGGGATTGGCAGTGAACTCTTTGGTGAGCTATCGGCATGACCTAGAGAGACTGCGACAGTGGGCACTAGAATACGACAAAGAGGTGCAAGACTTGCGCCGTATGGAGATTACGGCTTGGAGCAGATGGCTAAGTGAGAGGGGATTATCTCCGCGATCTGTCGCACGCGCAATTTCAACGGCACGCGGTTTCTACGGCTTTTTATTGCGGGACGGGCTTATTAAGGAAGACCCGATGGCTTGCATAGAAACGCCTCAGGCTAAGCACGCCCTGCCCAGGGTGTTGACCTGTGAGGAGATTGAACAACTCTTATTGGTGGTAGACACTGAAACACCCGAAGGAGTAAGGGATCGGGCCTTGCTTGAATTGTTATATGCGACTGGCTTACGTGTCTCTGAAGTGATTGCATTACAAACAGGAGATATTGATAGCGAACAGGGGCTATTGACCTGTAAGGGTAAGGGCAGCAAATATCGCCGGGTGCCGGTTGGACGTAGTGCCTTAATATGGCTGGAGTGTTATCGTCAAGCGCGCTTAGCTCTGCTGGCAGGAGGCAAGTCCCTGTTTTTATTTGTTTCTAAATCAGGCAAGGAACTTACGAGACAATACGTCTGGCAAAGTTTGAAGAAGCATGCATCCAGTGCTGGGCTACAAGGTGTTTCACCACATGTATTGCGCCACAGCTTTGCAACACACATAATGCAACGAGGGGCAGATTCGCGCTCTGTCCAAGTATTGTTAGGGCATAGCGATCTGACTACCACGCAACTTTACACTCATTTGACCAAGCGGTACTTACGCTTAACCTATGACTCCTTTCACCCTCGAGCAAACATACTCAACAAGAGAGAATGACCATTCCGAGTATATACCGCTAGCGTCCGATAATGGATGTTATGTACATCCCGAATGCACTCGTTCAAGAATTACCGTTGTTTATTGATCAGCCGTGGTGTTATTCAACTTGACAGGCAAGTTGCCGCCTGTTAAATTACGCGGTCTTTTCAACAGCTTGGACGATTGTTAACTTAACCCATATAGGAGTAGGAGAATTTTGAGTCACTCTGGAAGCTATCTTTTCACCTCTGAATCTGTCACTGAAGGACATCCGGATAAAATTGCAGATCAGATATCCGATGCCATCCTTGATGAAGTAATTAGCCAAGAAGAGTCCGGGCGGGTTGCCTGTGAAACGCTCGTGACAACTGGTTTAGTGGTTATTGCTGGAGAGATAACCACTCATGCACATGTTGATTTTTCACAAGTGGCACGTGAAACCATTAGAGAAATAGGTTATACACGTGCGAAGTATGGGTTTGATTGTGATACATGCAGTGTGCTGACTGCAATAGATCGGCAGTCTCCGGATATTGCCATGGGCGTCGACACGGGGGGGGCCGGCGATCAAGGACTGATGTTCGGCTTCGCTTGCAACGAGACTGCGGAGTTGATGCCCTTACCCATACAGTTAGCTCATAAACTTGCGCAGCGTCTGGCTGAGGTGCGGCGCAACAACACTCTCCCCTTTCTCAGACCTGATGGAAAATCACAAGTTACGATTGAGTACAGAGACGGACGCCCTTACAGAGTAGACGCGGTGGTAATCTCCACACAGCATGATGCCCAAGTTGACAATCAGACGCTCCGTGAAGAGATTACTAAGCACGTAATTGAGCATACAATCTCGCCCGAGTTGCGCGATCAAAGCACAAAGTATCACATTAACCCAACCGGACGTTTCGTCACGGGCGGCCCGCAAGGCGACGCTGGCTTAACCGGCCGCAAGATTATCGTGGATACATATGGCGGGTATGCGCCTCATGGGGGGGGAGCGTTCTCCGGCAAAGACCCGACTAAAGTTGATCGCTCTGCGGCCTATATGGCACGCTATATAGCTAAAAACATTGTTGCCGCGGGATTATCCGATCGTTGCCTGGTGCAACTTGCATATGCTATTGGTGTTGTAGATCCGGTCTCCGTTCTAATCGAGACAAACGGAACGGGTAGACTCCCAGATGATGCCCTAGCAGTACTGGTTCGCGAGCATTTCAATTTGACCCCGCATGGCATCATTCGTGACCTTAAGTTGCGCAGGCCAATCTATAGAAAGACAGCTGCTTATGGGCATTTTGGTCGTATGCAAGAGGGTTTTACATGGGAACAGCTTGATAAGTCCGAGACACTGCGTACAGCAGCCGGTATCTGAGCTAAAGCTGCAAACACGAAAGGAAATTCATAAATGAGCGCTACTAGCACTGTCGGTTTTGATGTTAAGGATTTAGCCCTTGCGCCTGAGGGAAAACGGCGCATTGAGTGGGCAGAGCGTGAGATGCCCGTCCTCCGACTCATCAGAGAACGTTTCGCCGTCGAGCGGCCCTTAAGCGGTCTGCGCTTAGCTGCCTGCGCGCACGTGACAACTGAGACGGCAAATTTGGTACGCACGCTACAGGCCGCAGGGGCAGAAACTGTTTTGATCGCGTCTAACCCCCTCTCCACGCAAGACGACGTGGCAGCGTCGTTGGTTGCAGATTATTCCGTGCCGGTCTATGCCATTAAAGGTGAAACAACGGACACTTATTTGCGGCACGTCAATACTGCTCTTGATTTTCATCCGGAACTCATAATTGATGACGGTTCGGATGTGGTGGCTACCCTGCTCAAAGAGCGGCGTCCGCAGGCCAGTGAAGTTTTTGGCTCTACCGAAGAGACGACCACAGGTATTGTCCGTCTCCAGGCAATGGAGCGGGCCGGTGTGTTGCCATTCCCAGCAATGGCCGTAAACAACGCCCAGACTAAGCACTTCTTCGATAATCGTTATGGGACGGGGCAATCAACGATTGACGGCATCGTGCGTGCGACTAACATACTGCTGGCAGGCCGTACGTTGGTAGTGATCGGCTATGGGTGGTGCGGCAAAGGGGTTGCGATGCGTGCCCGCGGGATGGGCGCGAACGTGATTATCACCGAGGTCAACCCGATTAAGGCGATTGAGGCGGTCATGGATGGCTTCCGGATCATGCCCGTAGCAGAGGCCGCGCCCTTAGGTGATATTTTCGTGACCGTTACAGGCAACCGACACGTACTAGATGCACCACACTTCACCTATATGAAGGACGGTGCGATCGTGTGTAACAGCGGCCATTTCGATCTGGAAATTAATTTGGAAGCCTTACGTGAGTTGTCGGCACCGGTCGCACGTCTGCGTCCATTCGTAGAGGAGTACAAGCTTAGGCAGACGGGGCATCGTGTGATTGTACTAGGCGAGGGGCGTTTGATTAATCTAGCTGCGGCCGAGGGCCATCCGGCCAGTGTAATGGATATGAGTTTCGCCAATCAGGCATTGTCCGTAGAATATCTGGTCAAACAGAAAGGACAGTTGCAACCAGGGGTGCATTTGTTACCTGAAGAGGTCGACACTGAGATCGCAGGCTTAAAACTGCGTTCGCTTGGACTTGGTATAGATACTTTGACGCCTGAGCAGATGGAATATCAGTCCAGTTGGGAGACAGGGACATAGAAGAGCATCTCGCTTGCTGCTGCTGTCTTGGAGCTATAAGCGGCTGTGAGAGACTAGGTGCGTGTGTGTGAGAGCAGATATGCGCCTACTGCCGTAAAGATCAACAAGGGACTCCATGCGGCGGCTGGCGGTGGCAGCATATTGTACAAACTCAACTGTTGAAAACCGCTTACGCTGCCCCAGAAAACCACCCCCACACCCACCGCCAAACTCAACGCCGCCAAGGCAGTACGCCGACCAAAGGCGAGTGCCAGCGGTAATCCTAATAAACTCATGACAAAAGGCGCGAAGGGATCGGACCATCGTCGCGCCAAGGCCACCTCATAGACCCGCGCGTCCAATCCGCTTCGCGCTTTAAGCATGACAGCATAACTCCTTAAGCTAGGCGTGTTAAGCTCGGCTGGTTTATTAAGCATCGGCTTAAACATCTGCGTCGGTACTGGTTCGGGAAGTTCAAGCATAGTTACCGGAGGTGCGCCGCTCGCGGCTCGCTGTGGCTGGGCAAGGTCAAGGAGTTGCGGTTGCTCAACACGTAAGCCGTGATCCGCCGACCAACTCCCGCGTGCGCCTGTAATAATTCGTTGAACATGTATGCCTTCACGGTCTAGCTCAAAGATGACCGGCATGCTTAGCGTATTCGTACTTCCCTCATAATAGTAAGAATAAAGGCGCTGCGTCCCTGGAGAGGTCAGCCATTGCCGCCCGACCGCAGTCACGGCTTGGGGCACTGTGCCGCGAATCTGTCCACGTAACGCCTCCTGTCGTCTATTAGCTGATGGCAGGAGATGCTCCTGCGTCAGCCACAGTCCCCCACCAACCAGCACAGCAAAGAGTAGGCTCGGAAGAGCTAGGCGATAAGTACTCTGCCCTGCCGCCCACCACGCCACGGATTCACTGCGTCGGGCCAGTAATGCATAGGAGACCAATACGGATATCAACGCGGCCACCGGCGCTAGCCCCGTGCTGGCTAACGGGATCAGAAAGAACAGATAGCGGGCTAGCAGCCAGACCTTAGCCGCCGTCGTAAATCGGAGCAACTCGAACAGGGTAAAGATTAAGAAAATGCAGATGAGCGTTGACTCTGCCAAGACAAAATTGCCCGCCAACGCACGCAGCACGCTGCGGTCTAGTAGTCCTAATAGTCCATAACGCCAACGCTGTTGAGCCAGGCTGCCGGCGATTTGCAAGCTAGGGGATAATATATCAGGAGCACCCCCCCCCCTTCTGCCTGCGAGCCGACGCTCGCCCAAGAGGAGTAACCCGCCGACCGTTGCGGTCAGCGCGCTCGCTAGCCAAGGACCAAATTGTGGAGCAATCATGCCGTTGCGCCCGAGTTGCTCCCCCAGCAGGAGCAGGAGATAGTAAACTACCAGAGCGGCGAGTGAGAGGAGTACCCCCAGCCCGCGCCCGCCCCGCCGCACGCGCACACCCAAGCCAGCGCCTAACAGTGCCAGCGCTAACGGTGCGCAGCATAGGGCGAGCCGCCTATGCATGATGAGCACAACCTTCCGGCGCTCGCTGCCTTGTGCCGTACGACTCCGGGCCATTAGTTCCTGCCATTTCATTTCGTCGGGCTCCGCCGGGGCAGTTTGCAGCTTTCTGATTAAGGCATCGCGCCCCGTGTCTAAGCGCACGCGTAACTGCCCCGAATGCTCCGTGATTATCTGGCCCGTATTTAGCCTCTCCCCTTCCCCAGTCGCTGGTAGCGTGGTCACCACGGCATCGCTAAGCAACAACTCGGATTGTTCGCGCGAGGTGTCGATCCGTCCGGCTCGCGCTGTGACGATACGGGTTGGTCCCTGCTCTTCCTGCCAATGTATGAATACCCGCCCCCATTGTCCGCTGGTCAGATCCCCGTCTCGCACATAGATCACTTTACCCGGTAACTCTGTATTGAAAGTATTAGGCTCGACTGGCGATTCGAGCTTATAGAGGGCCGCGCGCAGGGCTGTGTGCCGCAGTTGTTGCGCCGATTCGGGAGCAAGCGCCAAACCGTCGTAGAGTGCCAACCCAGTCGCCAACACTCCGAGCAGCATGACCGGCGCGACGATCCGTAAGTTCCCTACCCCTGCGGCTTTCATCGCTACCAACTCACTGTCGCTGCCTAGGCGGCTGAATCCGGTAGCCGTCCCGACGAGGACAGCCATCGGCAGTGTGAACAAGAGTATGTTAGGTAAGAGTCCCAACAACACGTCTATCGTTAACGTTAGGGGCGTGCGCGCATTTCCTAAGATTTCCGCGAAGCGCGTCGCCTGTTGCGCGAGCAGCATTGTCGTTAATAGCAGCAGCGCCAAGCCCAGATAAGGGAGGATGGCCGTTGCTATGTATCTTTCGACGAGCCTGTGACTAAGACGCATGGGCCGATAAGGTAATGTAGGCATGTGTGTAGAGCAAAGCTGTCTGCGCCGAGTCGCTTTCAGCGTTTAGCCTGTGACTCGTTCCCCACGTGGCGGACGCTCTAAGGCCCGCGCGATCAACAGGCGGGTCATTTGGCCTATCTCTTGTACCTCTGTTGTCGAGTCATTACGTACAGCAGACAGCCACTGGGAGGGGGGCGTGCCTAGTGCATCCTGCAACGCTGCATGGGCCGCGACAGATAACTTCAACCCGGTGTCTTGCGTACAACTTTTGCATTGCAGCGTATTGCCGTGCCCGAAGAAGGAGGGGCCGCTGAGCGGGCGGCGGCAAGAGGCGCAGACACGTATGTCCGGTAGGAATCCTGCCAGTTTGAGCAGCCAAATTTCAAAATAAAGCGTAAGTTCGCGAAGCTTGGCTGGTGATGCTTCAATGGTGGCTAGACAGGCCCCAACCAAGCGAAAGATTTTCTCTTCCGGTTGATGTGGGGGCGCAAACTCTATTAACAGTCCGCTGAGGTAATTGAGTGTGGCTACTGTGTCGGCTTCGCTCGTTAGGTGAAAATATGAGTGGAGGATCTCGGCATCCCTGATGGAAACTAATTCCCGTCCCTCCTTCTCATGATAGTCGAGTGATATCAGTGTAAATAGCTCGAGGCTAGCCCCAAAGCGGCTCTTCATTTTCCTGGCCCCATGCGCTACGCCCCGTACCACTCCTGCCTGTCGCGTCAGCATGATGACGATCTTGTCTGCCTCTGCCAACTTATACGTGCGTAAGACAAAGGCATCGGTGCGATTTAAACTCATTGAGATATTTCTTAGGTTAAGGGGTTTAGTATGTTATCGGACGGAAACCGTTAAAGGGTAACCGTTCAGTTATGATAAACCTTTTGTTCTCAGCAGTAAGCTTGGAGCAAAAATGCCAAAACCAGCTTTTTTTAGCTGTTAAGTGCTGGTTTAGCTTGCTTAACTCCTCGTAAGTGCTTGTCTTTATTAGCTGGC
>JBBRYU010000005.1:0-39239 GCA_038237345.1 Pyrinomonadales bacterium | reverse complement strand
GACGCGCCGTAGGTCGAGCCGCTCTTGAGGAAGCCGCCTTTCGACTTGACGCTGGTCCGATCAGTTAGCACCACGGTCGTGTTGACGTTGTTGATGTCCTGCACGACGAACGTGTCGGCATCGCGGCGCGTGACGACGCCCTTGACCTTCATCTTCTGGCCGCTGGCGACGGTGCGCGCATTAGCTGCCGTGGGGGTTGACTTATTGTCCTGCGCGAAGGCGACGGCGGACAGCGACAGAACAAGTGCGCAGGCCCAGGCGAACCGGCGCGGCATATTGGAACTATAGATGCTCATCTGTTTCTCCCTTTCAAATTATCAATGTCACTCGCAACCCGACAGTAGGACGTTACTTGGCCGTGCGCTCCGTTAACCATTTGTGTTGCAGCGCGCACAGTCCCGTGCAGCTACGCCTGTTGTCGGGTGCGGGCGTACGCACGGAGTTGTTTCTAGCCAACATAACTGCGAAGGATTGAATCAACGCGATTCTTGACCAACCATGCGGGGGAGTCAAGAGCGAAGATGACGTAAAGGCGCGATCAGGTTGCGTTTAACCTAAATAGAATTCACCCGCCACCGGATCGCAACAAAACCAGCGATGGTGAAGCGCAGGTGAAAGACAAAACGGAGCGAAGGGCAATGAGCCTTCCGCTCCGTTTTTGTGTTGCTACGCTAAAATCTTGCGCCTTCACTTAGGGGCGAAAGATGCCGGGGATGCGCCGCCGCCAGTCGTCGTTATTTGTCCGGCGGTTGCGGTTGTCGGGGTAGCGCGGATCGTAGTTGCCGTTACGATAGTTGCCGTTATCATAACCGTTATAGCGCAGCCCGTAGATGTCGGCGATCAGGCGCAGGTCCTGACTGATTTCGCGCCAGTCGGCGTTGACGCGCGAATCAACCCGGAAATGCGAGAGCATTGTGTCAACATGCTCAGCCGCGGCGAGCAGTTGCTGCGCTTCATTGGTGCTGCGATTCAGGTCGCGCCCGTCGCCGACACGTCTCTCCAACCGGTCTGCGGCCTGCCGAAACTCGCGCGTATCTTCGTTGACGTGATCTTCGCCGCGCGTGCCGTCAATGCGGCTGTGGTCGAGGTTGCGATCTACATCGTTCTGGAAACTGTGGCTGCGGTCTTTCACGCGGCGGACGGCGTCGCGCAGCGTGCGACTGTCGTAACGGTCGTAACCAGCATTGCGATTGTTACGGTCATTGCGGTTATTGCGCCCGCGGCCGTAGTCGCCATTATCGTCCGGATAATCATCATCACTGCTGTTGCGCCGGCTGTCACGGTCGCGGCGATAGTCGCGGTCGCGTTGCGAATCGCTGCGCCCCCACCACGGATCGTTGCTCTGCGCGGCGGCGAGGCCGGGCAAGCAGAAAGCGAAGATGATGGCGGCGATAATGGTAAGAGGTGTGGTGCGTCGGTTCATGTCTGCTCTCCTTCGTGTTGTTTGTCAACAACCGTGCGCGTTGCGCGGGAAGCTTATCGGCGGCGCGGTCTGACTATTCACTCGCAACCGGGAGTGGTGCTAACGAGTCGCAGCTAGGCAGGGCAACATGTATGCCAGCGTGCGCGGGCTGCGAATTGTGGCAGGTAAGTTTAAGAAAAACAGGAGATTGAGCGCGGGTGCGGGCCGGGTTTATGAGTTGCGCGGATCGCATTGTTCCAAAACGTGCATGTTGTGGCCCATATCGTTCGCAACGCGGCGCGGGGCAATGTGTCAATGACTGAGGCGTGCGACGTGTTGGCGCGCTTGCTCTTCAACGAAGGGCGCACGCGCACCCGTCTCGTCAACGACGAGCCACTGCGGTGTGCCGGTTGCGGTCTGCACCAGCAACAGCGCGGCGTTGCGCGCACGGTCGCCGAAGTGTCTGACCCGCGCGCAGGCGAGACCGCCGCCGCGCACGATGCCATCCTGCGGCGCGCGGGGCCAGCCTGCTTCGACAATTAACTCGCGCACGCCCGCGCGCAAGACAAGTTTGCGCCCGACCATGGTTGAATGACCGAGCAAGAAACGGTGTGCGTCCTCCTGCGTGACGTTGATCTTCGCGCCCGCGTCGTTCGCTTCTTCAGCGAGCGCGGCGAAGGTGGCGAGCAGCCATTCGCAGCCGACGCCGCGCGCGAGATCGTTGGCGGCGCGCAGGGCCAAATAGTCGGCCACGTCGCCGCGTCCCTGCGCCCGCGCCATCTGTTCGACGACGGCCACGCGCCGCGCCCATTCCGCGTCCAACTCAGACAAGACTCCGGTTTGCTCCTTCGGACCGACAGTGCTGCGCCGCCGATCAGTTCGCGGCGCGCTTGCGCCGGATGTTATCATGCCCGCGCAAGTCGACGTAAATTCGCCCCTAACGGGACAGTAAACACATTCGAGGTAGCTGCAAACGCATGAACACTCCGCGATTGAAAGTGGGCTGCCGGCAGCGCGCTGGTCTGCTCTGCCTGTGCGCCTTCGCCCTCTGCGCGCTCACCGCCAACGTACCTTTCGCGTTCGCGCAACAGCCGCAGCCTGCACCCGCCGCCGACAACGAATATCAGGTCGGCGCGATTCTGTGGGCGCAGACCTCCGGCGAGATACGCGCGCTCTACTATCAAGCGTTCGCGCTGGCGCGCATGATGCTGGCTCGCGATCTCAAGGCGAAGCATAAGAGCAAACTGAAACGCGCCGTCGTGGTGGACGTGGATGAGACGGTGTTGGACAACAGCCCGTTTCAAGCATTGCTCGTTAAAGAGCGTAAGGAGTTTAGCCAGCAGGATTGGGCCAAGTGGACGAGCAGCGCGCAAGCCGCGGCGCTGCCCGGCGCGGTCGAGTTCCTGCGCTACGCCGCCGCAAAAGGCGTGCGCGTCTTCTACATCACGAACCGCCGAGAGGCGGAGCGCGCGGGCACGGAGGCGAACCTCAAGCAACAGGGCTTTCCCGGCGTGAGCGCGGAGACGGTGTTGCTGCGTGCGGACGTGTCGAGCAAAGAAGCCCGCCGCAAACAGGTCGCGGCGCAATATCGCATCGTGTTGTTGCTGGGCGACAATTTGAACGACCTCGCCGAAGTCTTCGAGGGGCGCACAGTCGCCGCGCGGTTGGCGGCGGTCGAGCAGAACAAGGCCGAGTTTGGCTGGCACTTCATCGTGCTGCCGAACGCGATGTACGGCGACTGGGAGAACGCGATCTATAACGGCGCGCAGCCCGGCGAGACGCGCGACCAACGTCGCAAGAGCGCGCTCAAACCGTTCACGCCGCAGCCGTGAGCGCAGAGCAGCGAAACTCGCAAGACACAACGCACTACATGCACATAACACATATCAGCCTTGCGCACCGCGCCGCGATCTTCCTGCGCGCGTTACTGCTAGTCGGCATTAGCCTCAACAGCACTGCCACAGGCCAACGCAAACGCACGCCGCCGCTCCGTGCCGCGCCCGCCGACATCGCGCCTACGCTCGCCACCATCCTGCGCGTGCAGCCGCCCAGCAACGCGACGGGGCGGGTCCTGCTCGAAGCATTGAGCGATAAATGAATGACGATATGAAAAGAGCATTAATCATAGCGTTGAGTTTGTGCGTGCTAATGGTCTGCCTGATCGCGCTGGTCGGTCAGGCGCAGACGCGCAAGCCGACGAAAGCGCAACCGAAAGCAAATCCGGCCGCCGTGTCAACCGCTAAGAAGCCCGCGAATAAAACCGCCAGTAAGACCGCGCGCAAGACGGGCGCGCAAGCTGAGTTCGCGGCCCTGCTCGCGTTGCCGGTCGCGGAGCGGATCGCGCGCTTGCAGGCGTTCATCGAGACGAAACCGCCGGCGGAGTTGCAGGCGCGTGCGGTCGAGCATCTGGTGAGCGCGCATGCGGCGTTGGGTGATGAAAAATTGGGAGCGGGCGATACGGCGGGCGGCGTCGAAGAGTTCAAACAGGCAGTGGCGGTCGCGCCGGTGGGGATGTCCGACAAGCTGTTCGTCGAGGTCGTCGCGCAGTTTCCGGCGAATCTGTTTTTGCGCGGGCAGGGCACGGCGGCGTTCGAGGTCGCACGCCTGATCGAAGCGAAGGTGAAAGACAACGCGCAGCGTCTGGTCGCGCTCGCAGACTTCTATTTGAACGTCGAACAGGCGGACGAAGCGGCGCGCTTGGCCGACGCAGCGCGCACGCTCGCGCCTGATCTCGCGGCGGCACATCAGGCATTGGGCGCGGCCCGTCGCCTCACGTTCAGACTCGATGAGGCGACCGACGAATACAGACGCGCGCTTGAACTTGAT
Source organism: Pyrinomonadales bacterium (assembly GCA_038237345.1). Classification (GTDB taxonomy): domain Bacteria; phylum Acidobacteriota; class Blastocatellia; order Pyrinomonadales; family Pyrinomonadaceae; genus QHXQ01. The sequence goes on along the minus strand of JBBRYU010000005.1, from coordinate 35,011 downwards.
CCCAAATCCGCGCTCTCGCGCCGCAATCTCGCCGACCTGTTACGCGCGCAAGGCAAGCCCGAAGACGCGCTCGCGCTCTACCGCGCACAGTTGGGCACGGATGCTAAGGACAAACTAGCGCAGACCGGCGTTGTGTTGTCGCTCTTTGACGCGGGCCAGCGCGAAGAAGCGGAGCGCGAGTTGACGGCAGCGTTGACGGACGAGCCGCGCAATTTATTGCTGCTCGTCGGCGCGGCCTATTGGTACGCGGCGCATGGCGAGGCGGCTCGGGCGCTTGAGCTGGTTGGGCGCGCCGTGCAACTCGAACCGCGTTACACTTGGGCGCAGATCGTGGCGGCGCGTGCGCTCGTCGCGCAACAACGCGCGTCCGACGCGGAACGCGCGCTCAGGTTCGCGCGCGAGTACGGCCGTTTCCCCACGCTCGATTACGAATTGGCCAGCGCGCTCGCCGCCGCCGGTCTCTACGAAGAAGCGGCGGAAGAACTAGCGCACACCTTCACGCTTAAAGACGGGCAACTCGAAACGCAACTCGCGGGGCGCGTGCCCGCGCGCGCGACAAATTTCATCGAGTTGCTTGCGCCCGAACGGCGCGCCAGCATTTTCCAGGCCGCTGCCGCCGACACGGATGCGAACGCGCGCATGCTCAAAGGGCTGCTCGCGCTCTACCTCGCGCTGAACGCGGACGGAGCGGCCGCGAGCGCAACGAATAACGTGAGCGACGCCGCGCTCGACGCGGCCGCGCGCGACTTCATTGCCAGCGACGACGAGATGCGCGCGTTCCGCCAACTCTACGCGGCCGACCGGCTGGCGCGGCGCGGGCTTGCGCTCGCCACCGCGCTTGAGTTGGCCGAAGCGGCGAAGGGCGGTGTCGAGCGCGCGGCCGAGACGCCGGTCGCTTCCGTCGCGGTTGCGGCCGACGAACTACGTCTCATGCGCGCACGCGCGCTCAACGCCGGCGGCACACCAGATTTTCCCGTCGTCCCGCGCGATGCGCTCTTGAAGATTTTGCGCGGGCGCACCGAAGAGTTAGTTGGCTGGGCTTTGTTCAATCAGGGCAAGACGGACGAGGCAGTGACGGCATTGCGCCGCGCGGTGAGCGTGCTGCCCGTGAACAGTCTCTACTGGCGCAACGCGCAGTGGCGACTCGGCACGGCGCTCGCAGCGAGCGGGCAGCAGAGGGAAGCGCTCGCCGCTTACGTCAAAGGTTATGATCGCGGGTCGCCCGATCCCACGCGCCGCGGCATCATCGCAACGCTCTACACGAAGGTCAATGGTTCGCTCTCCGGCCTCGACGCACTCATCGGCCCCGCCGGCACGCAAATCAGCAGCACGAACACTAACGCTAATACGCCGCCGGCCAACGATGCAGCTAACAGTGCGCCGCCGGCACAAGCGAGCGATCCGCCTATGCCGCCGCCAAGTGCAACGACCGCGCCACAAGCCGTCGCCACGCCGAAAGCTGATGAGCCGCCCGCGCCGAAAGTTGAACCCGACGCGCCGCCCGTGAAGGTGAGCGAGCCGCCCGCGCCCGCGCCGCAGAGCAGTCCCGTTGAGCCGGCGATCACGCCCACGCCCTCACCAACGCCGACGCCAGCCGAAGCAACGCCTACGCCCACACCCGTTGGCACACCGACACCAATAGAGCCTGCGCCGACGGAAGCGAAACCGGTTGAGAGCGCGCCCGGCGAAACGAAACCGGCTGAGACTGAAGCGACGCCGCCACCGGCCGCCGCGCGTGCACGCCGCGCGATTACCAGCGCATGCGCGCTCGCGTTGAGCGTTGACTCGCTTTTGTTGACAAGCAATGGCGGCACAAGCGCGCTCACCGCGAGCCTCGAAGGGCCGGGCGCGACGGCCGCCGACATCACGGCCTCGACCATCAACTGGGCGGCTATCATCATCCTGCGCGAGCCGCAAGACCCCGCACCCAACGCCGCCCGCTATACCATCTCCTCCGTCAGTAAACAGAGCGGCACCTTCGTCGTCACCTTCAAATCACCCTGCGGCACGAAAGAGGTCGCGGTCACAGTCAAATAATCAGATATAGGCAGCGAGTCTGGCGGCAATCGTCTCCTTGGGCTGTGCGCCGACGAGGCGGTCAACGAGTTGGCCGTGTTTGAAGATGAGGAGCGTGGGGATGCCTTGGATGGCGAACTGTGCGGCGATGCGCTTGTTCTCGTCCACGTTGAGCTTGGCGATAACATAGCGCCCGGCCGCTTCGGCCGCCAGTTCGTCGAGCAGCGGCGCAATCGTGCGGCACGGGGCGCACCATGCGGCCCAGCAATCAAGCAGCAAAGGCCGCGCGCCGGCCGCTTGCAACTCACTGTCGAGCGTAGCGTCCGTGACGACGACGGGCCGGCCCGCGTCCGTCTGTGCGCCAGCTTTCAGGTTCAACTCCGCGCCACACTTGCCGCAGATGGGCCGGCGCAGCCGTTGCGCCGCCCGCTCGTCCACGCGATTCTGCGCGCCGCACCGCCCGCACGTTACGATCATCGAAGTCACCGTCCCTGCTTGAGATATGCGATCAAGTCGTGCGCGCGGGTCTCACGCGCGCTTGCGCGCATCGTGGCGGATGATGCTACGGCGGCGCGGCTTGATCGGCTTGCGCGCGTCGGCCAAGTTCTTGTTGCGGTTCTTCAGACGCCAGTTGAGCGTCTCGTGATGGCGGAAGCCGAGCAGCCGCGCCGCATGCGAGACCATGCCGCCCGTGTCCTTGAGCGCCTGTTCGATCAACCGCTCCTCGAAGCGTTGCACCTCTTCCTTGAACGAGAAATCGGCCCACGGCTCGACTAAATCGGACTTGTCGGTCTGGCGCAGCGCCACCACCTCGACCGCCGATTCCTCGATCACACTGCCATCATCTGCTGTCGCCACGGTGCGCTCGACGAGGGCGCGCAAACTCTGTGCGTCGGCCGCCGACGGCAGACGGCCCAACGCCGCGACAGCGGCGGGCGTGAACTCGATGCGCTTGCCATAGCGCGCGTTGGCCTCGTTGATGAACTGTGCGACGACCGGCGCGCCTGCTGCCGCCATCACCTGTCGCGCCGCCGCGCGCAGCCGTGCGCCGAGCGCAGGGTCTTGCGCCCGCGCGAGCAGTTGATCGGCTGACAGATAGTGGGCCTGTGCCTCGCGCGGCGTCAGTTGCGCGGCCAGTTCTTCGAGTAACGTCAACTCCGCGCGCCCCGTGCCTTCGAGTTCGCCCGCTTGCTCGGCCACGTCGCACGCACGCATGAGAGTCTGGCGCGCCTGCTCCGGCCGACCCGTGCGCGCGAGTGCCGCGCCATGCGTCGTCAACGCTTCGGCCAGCAGACCTTGTTGGTCGCCCTGCTCCAAGGCCTGTACGGCCGCACGCACGCGCTGTTCAGCTTCCGCCGCGCGTCCCTCCGCCAGCAGCACACGGGCGCGCGTCTCATCTACTTGCGCGATACTAATCAGATCGGCGAGGCCGGCGAAGAGTCGGCGTGCGGTATCGAGATGCTCGTGCGCGGCGGCGTAGCGGCCCGCGCGAAAGTGTAGGAAGCCGAGGTTGTTCTCGACGCTGGCCCAGTTGCGCGTGTGGCCGGCCTGTTCGAAGTGATACTTTGCGGCGGCATATTCTACCAGCGCGCGGTCAACGTAGTCTTCGTGCTGCGCGCCGGCACTGAGGTGTTGCAACACGATGGCGCGTTCGGTGTGGAAGCGGCCCTTCTTCACCTCGCTGTTGCTCCGCGCAAAGAGCGGCGCGGCTTCGGTCAGCAGGTTGAGCGCGTCGCCGAAACGCGCGGCCGCCGCCTCGACCATTGCGCCACGTAGCAGGGCCGTCGCCTTCTGTTCGGGCTGCGCCTCGGTTAGCAGTGTCAGTACATCTTTGATAAGCACGCGCGCCTCGTCGTGCGCGCCTTGCCGGAAGTAGCAATAAGCTAACTCGGACTGTGTCTCCGCGACCTTCGCCTGATCCGCTAGACCCGCGAAGAGTGCCATGCTTTCGCTCAGCAGGTCTTTAGCGCGCTCCTGTGCCCCGGCCATCTGTTTGACGCCGCTGATGAACCCGGCGAGCGCGCCGGCGCGCAAGAGCACTTCGGCGGCCTGTGCGGGTGCAAGTCCGGCGATCTGCGGGCGCGCATTCATATCGGGCCACAGCGTGCCGAAGGCTTCGTGCGCGGCCTCGTAATCGCCTGCCTCGGTGAACTCTTGCACCAGTTGACAGCACAGCCGCGCGTGCGCAGCGCGGCTTAACGTCGGATCATCTATTTGCTGGGCTAGTTGTTGCGTTAAATTCATCTGGAGCTTACCTTTCTGCCTAATTGCTGATTTACTTGCAAGCTGTCGCGTCCTTGCCTATGATGCCGCCGCACGCTTCTTTTCGGCATGTGCGGAAACGGAACTCTAAGCAACCAACCTAAACTTCTGGGGAAAAATCATGAGACACTTACGGCAACTTTGCTGCGCCTTCGCCCTCGCCTGTCTGCTCGCGCCCGCCGCTTTGGCAGACGATGGCATCATGCATCCGCAATCCGTTCCCCCGCCATCAGTCACGGGCAGCATGCAGCCGCAAGACCCGGTTGACGAAACTCAGGCGGCGACCAACGCGGCGCTTGCGGTCGCGCTCGACCTCATCAACATGCTGAGCCGGGTCTAAACCGCCTGCATGCATTCGCGTCATTGCCGTGTGAAGTCGCGCGGCCAGGTCTCTGTCTGTCCAAGCGATGACAGGGTGCTCAGGCTTTATAGAAGAGACCGAAAGAAGAGGCACAACGCGAGGGCAGCTTAACTTCTCCATCGCGCGAAAGCAATAATTTTACTACCACCGGCCGCGCGTGGTGGCGGACGGTAGCGCACACACGCCGCAAGCTATAAGTTAAAGACGGACTCGGCGCGATCTTCCAGTTTCCCACTTGCGCCGACGGTATATGCGCGTTGCAGGCAGCGCGTGGGCGCGCAGTTCAGTTTCGTAGTAAGATGCGGCGATTTTACCAAGCATCCGCCTGCACGGGCAAAGGAAACTGTCGCACACAATGGCTCGTCGCCGTCCGCGCACGCAATGCGCGCTCCTGTTCGTCGTTATCTCGCTCACCTTCGGCCGCGCCGCGCACGCGCAACCGCGCGCCGCCTCCGCCGCGCCTACGCCCGACATCGCGTTCACGGTCTCGATGCCTGAGCCGCACACGCACCTGTTGCAGGTCGAAATGCGCGTGCGTGCGCCCGAGCAGATAGTTCGCAACGTCGCGTCGCTACCCGCGCAACTCGATCTCGTCATGCCTGTCTGGACGCCCGGCTCTTATCTCGTCCGCGAGTTCGAGCGCCACGTGCAGGACTTCGCCGCGACGGACGCCGACGGGCGGCCGCTCGCATGGCGCAAAATAAACAAAGACACGTGGCGCGTGGAGACAGGCGGCGCGGCCCGCGAGGCGCGCATGAGCTATCGCGTCTACGCCAACGAACTGACGGTGCGCACGAGTGAGTTGAACGACAGCCATGCCTTCTGGAACAACGCGGCACTGTTAATGTATGTCAACGGCCACTTGCGTGCGCCTGCGACGTTGCGCATCATGCCCTTCGACAACTGGCAGGTGGCGACGGGCTTGCCCGCAGTTAAAGGTCAACCCAACACATTTCACGCAGAGAACTTCGACATCCTCTACGACTCGCCCTTCGAGGTCAGTAATTTCAAAACGCTCGCCTTCGAGGTGCGCGGCGTGCCGCACCGCATCGTGATCGACGGCGAGGGCAATTATGAGCCGGAGCGTCTACGCCGCGACGTGCAACAGATCGTCGAAGCGGCCGCCGCGTTGATGGGCGAGATTCCGTATCACGACTACACCTTCATCTTTCATCTGCGCGCCACGGGTGGCGGCGGGCTTGAGCATCTGAACTCGACTGCCATCATCAATACGCGCTACGGCTTCCGCCCTGACGCGAGCTATCGCAGCTTCCTCGCGACAGTCGCGCACGAGCTCTTTCACGCTTGGAACGTCAAACGCATCCGCCCCGACGTGCTCGGCCCCTTTGACTATACGGGGGAGAACTACACGCGCCTGCTCTGGGTCGCCGAAGGCATCACGAGCTACTACGAAAATATCCTGCTGCGGCGCGCGGGACTAATCACGGACAAGGATTATCTCGCCGGTCGGGCGCGCGACATACAGGCCTTGCAGCGCGTGCCGGGCCGCCGTGCGCTGAGCGTCGAAGAGGCCAGCTTCGATGCGTGGATCAAGTATTACCGGCCGGACGAGAACTCGATCAACTCGACCATCTCCTACTACGACAAAGGCGCGCTCTTAGGACTGTTGCTCGATCTGGAAATCCGCCGCCGCGCCAACGGCGCGAAGTCGCTCGACGACGTGCTGCGTTATCTCTACAACGAGTTTTATAAACGGGAGCGCAACTACACGCCTGAAGATTTTCAGCGCGTGTGCGAGCAGATGGCCGGCGGTAGCCTCGACAATTTCTTCCGCCGCCTCGTGCGCGGGCGCGAGGAGCTTGACTACAACGCGGCCCTGAATGGCGCGGGGCTGCAACTGCTGACCGACGCGCCGCCGGTGAACGGTCGCGCGCCCGCACCCAGCGCCAACTTCGGCGCGACGCTCAGGCAGGACGGCGAACGGCTCGTCGTCGTCAATGTGCCCTCCGACACGCCCGCTTACGAGCAGGGCATCAACGCCAACGATCAGATCATTGCGCTCGACGGCCAGCGCACCAGCCTCGATCTCTTTAACGCGCGGCTGGGCGAGCACAAGCCCGGCGACGAGATCGCGTTGACCATCTTCCGTCAAGACAATCTACGCACGTTCCGCATCAAACTTGGCACGCGCCCCGATGACAACTACCGCATCGTGCCACTCGCGCCGCCGACGCCCGCACAGGCACAACTCTACATGGGTTGGCTCGGCGCACCGCTCGCGCCGCCCGGCCGTTGATTGCGTCTCCGGCATCCGGCAACTGACTCGCTTATGAATTTCGATGGGCAGGTGGCGATTGTCACGGGCGGCGCGTCCGGCATCGGGCGCGCGTGCGCGTTGACGTTTGCGCGCGGCGGCGCAGGCGTCGTGGTCGTGGACATCGCGGGCGAGGATGCGTTGAACGAGACGGCGCGGCTCGTGCGCGAAGCGGGCGCGCGGGTGGTCACGTTCCACGCTGACGTGACCGACACGGGCAAGGCCGAGCGCGTGGTCGCGGAGACGCGCGTGCGGCTGGGGCGCATTGATATGCTCGTTAATGCCGCCGGCATCAGCGCCGACGCGCCCGTGTGGAAGATGACGGAAACGCAATGGGAGCGCGTGCTGAACGTGAATCTGAAAGGCACGTTCAATTACATACGCGCGGTCGCGCCCGTGTTCCGCGCGCAAGGGGCGGGTAAGATCGTCAACGTCGCTTCGGTCGAAGCAGAGCGCGGACGCTTCGGCATCTCCGCTTACGCCGCATCGAAAGCCGGCGTCATCGCGTTAACGCGGACGGTTGCGGCCGAACTTGGCCCGTCGAACGTGAACGTCAACGCCGTCGCGCCCGGCTTTATTAACACGCCGCTCGTCGCCCGCTTGCCGGATGAAATTAAAGCTGAAGCCGCGCGCTCGTCCGTCTTCGGCCGCATCGGCGAACCGGACGAGGTCGCGGCGGTCGTCGCCTTTCTCTGCACCGATGCCGCGCGCTACGTCACCGGCACAGTCATACGCGTTGATGGCGGGCAATTGCTCTGACAAAGTATGAGTCACGAACCCACGCGCAGCGACGCGACCGAGCGCGGGCACCTGTTGCGTGTGTTGGGCGTGGCGTTCGGGCTGGCGGTGATCGTCGGCGGCGTGATCGGGATGGGCATCCTGCGCACGCCGGGCGAGGTCGCGGCGCAATTGCCGGACGCGCGCCTCTTTCTGGGCGTGTGGTTGCTCGGCGGTTTGTATGCGCTCGTCGGCACGATCTCGGTGGCGGAGTTGAGCACGATGCTGCCGCGCTCCGGCGGCTTCTACGTCTTTGCGCGGCGTGCGCTCGGCGAGTATCCGGGCTTCGTGATCGGTTGGAGCGACTGGCTCTCGACGTGCGGCACGGTCGCGGCCATCGCGCTCGTCGTCGGCGAATACACGGGCGCACTCGTGCCCCGACTGGCCGGCCGCAACATGCAGGTCGCGTTGTGCGCGATAAGCGCCTTCGCGCTCCTGCAATGGCGCGGCGTGCGCTGGGGCGCGCGCACGCAAGAGTTGACGAGTCTCATCAAGACGCTCGCTTTCGCCGCGCTCATCATTGCCTGCTTCGTCATCGGCGGAGAGGGCAACAGCACCGCGCCCGCGCCGCCCGCGCCGCCGCACGGCCTCGCCTTGCTGCCCGCGCTGGTGTTGGCTTTGCAGGGCGTCATTTACACTTACGACGGCTGGTACAACACCATCTACTTCGGCGAAGAGGTGCGCGACAGCGCGCGCAACATCCCGCGCGCGATGCTCGGCGGCGTGCTGCTGGTCATCGCCGTCTACCTGTCGCTGAACGTGGCGTTCATCTACGTCCTGCCGATGGCGCAGCTCGCGGGTGCGCCGCTCGCGGCCGGCGCGGCTGCGGCTGTCATCTTCGGCCCGCGCGGCGGCACAATCATCAGCGCGCTCGCCACCATCTCGCTGCTTGCCGCCTTGAACGCCAACACCATGACAGGCCCGCGCATTCTCTTCGCCATGAGCCGCGACGGGTTAGGTTGGCGACGTGCCACGGCCGTGAACGGTGGCGGCACGCCGACCATTTCGCTCTTCGTCAGCACGCTCGTCGCCGCCGCGATGATCGTTTTCAGCGGCACGTTCGGGCGCGTGCTCGCCGCACTCGCCTTCTTCTTCGTGACCAACTACACGGTCGCGTTTCTCTCCGTCTTCGTGCTCCGGCGGCGCGAGCCGGCGGCTGAGCGTCCCTATCGCGCGTGGGGTTATCCGTGGACGACGGGCGCGGCGCTCCTCGGTTCAATCGCGTTTCTCGTCGGCGCGGTGGCGGGCGATACCGCAAACAGTTTGTACGCGCTGGCACTGTTGGCGGTAAGCTATCCCGCGTTCCTGCTACTCAAGCGGCGCAAGTCCGTCTAGGGGAGACTGAAAGATTGGGCGCAGACGCTTACAGCTTCGACGAACGACTGGCCCGCGCCGCGACGCCGCCCGCCGCGTGGTACACGGACGCGCGCGTGCTCGCGGCCGAACAGCGACAGGTCTTCGCGCGCACGTGGCAACTCGTCGGACGCGCGGAACAGGTCGAGCAGGTCGGGCAATATTTCACCGCGACGGTGGCCGATGAATCAATCATCGTCGTGCGCGACGCGGACGAACGTTTACGCGCGTTCTCGAACGTCTGTCGGCATCGCGCGGGGCCGGTCGCCGAAGGCTGCGGCCGGCGCAAGAGTTTTCAGTGCGGCTATCACGGCTGGACTTACGCGCTCGATGGACGACTCGCGGGCACGCCGGAGTTTGAAGGCGTCGAGTGTTTCGACAGAGAAGCGAACGGCTTGCCGCAGTTTCGCGTTGAGACTTGGGGCGCGCTCGTCTTTGTCAATCTCGATTGCGCTTGCGCGCCGTTAAGCGAGACGCTCGCGGACATCCCCGCGCGGCTCGGTCAACGCACTGATTGGGCGGAGATGCATTTGGCGGCGCGCAAGGATTGGCACGTGGACTGCAATTGGAAAGTCTACGTGGATAATTATCTCGAAGGCTATCACATCCCCATCGTCCATCCCGCGCTCAACCGCGAGCTTGATTACGCGCGCTATCGCACCGAGACGAAACGCTTCTATTCGATCCAGCACGCGCCGCTCAAACAAGCGACCGCGACGCACCTGCAAGCGGGCGCAGGCGGCACGGACGACGCCGCGCAATTCTTCTGGGTCTTCCCGAATTTGATGCTCAACGTCTATGCGGACAACTATTCGACTAATCTGATCGTGCCGCTCGGCGCGGAGCGCACGCTGACCGTCTTCGAGTGGTACTTCCGCGATCACAAAAGCGCTGAGACGCAGGAGCGCGTCCGCCAGACTATCGAGTTCAGCGATGAGATACAGCTTGAAGATATAAAAATCTGCGAGACGGTGCAGCGCAATCTCCGCTCGCGCACGTACCAGCAAGGCCGCTACTCGGTCAAACGCGAGAACGGCGTGCATCACTTTCACGGGCTGTTAACGGAATTCTTAGGGCACAAGCAGGCTGAATAGCTTGGTTGCATGGCCGCATAAAAGATGAGCGAACAATATCAGCACATTCGTTTCACCATCGAAGAGCGCGTCGCGCGGATCGCGTTGGCCCGCCCGCCGCTGAATGTCTTCAACATCGCGTTGATGCGCGAGATCAAGGCGGCGCTCGATGAATGCGCGCACACGCGCGCGTTGGTCGCGGTCGTGTTCGCGGCGGCGGGCGACGTCCGCGCCTTCAGCGCGGGCGTGGCGGTCGAGGAGCACGTGGCGGAGACGATCTATCAGATGCTCGAATCGTTCCACAACATCTTTCGCGCGCTCGAAGATTTGGCGTTGCCGACGCTGGCGGTTGTGGACGGCGCGGCGCTTGGCGGCGGTTGTGAACTGGTCGCCGCGTGCGACATCGTCGTGGCGAGCGAACGCGCGCGGTTCGGGCAGCCGGAGATCAATTTGGGCGTCTTTCCCCCGGTCGCGGCTATTCTGTTGCCGCGCGTGATCGGCGAGAAACGCGCGCGTGAGCTTATACTGACGGGCGAGTTGATCGACGCGCCCGAAGCGTTGCGCCTTGGACTCGTCAACTACGTCGTGCCGCACGCACAAGCGGAGCAGAAGACGCAGGAGTTGTTGCACCGGCTGCGCGAACTGTCCGCGCCCGCGCTGGCGTTGACACGCCGCGCGCTCGACATGGGCCGCGGCTGGTCTCTGACCGAACTGTTGGAGCGCGTGGAGAATCTTTATCTGAACGAATTGATGAAGACGGAGGACGCGCAAGAGGGCGTGCGCTCATTTATGGAGAAGCGCAAGCCGGTATGGCGCAACCGTTGAGTGTGGCGTGAACGGCGATTTAACACAGAGCGCACAGAGGACGCAGAGATGAGCAGATTAATATCTGAGATTGCAGATTTGCGAGCGCCCAACTCTCTGCGGTCACTGTGCCGCCTCTGTGTCTCTGTGTTGAAAAACTCTATCCGGCAACGCACAACTATCGTCGTAACAAAACGCGCCGCGCCATTACTCTTAGCCTGCGTGCTCGTCCTCCACGTCAACGCACAAACGCCCGCGCCGTCGCCCGGTCCGCCACCCACGCCGCGTATCGCCATAACAACTTTAGACGATCTCGTGACGCGCGCGACAACTGCCGTCTGCACCGAGCGCGAGCAAGACCCGCAGGGCAGCGCGGCGATTGACGAGATGCAGGCGCGTCCCTCGCTGCCGCTCTTGCACGCGGACGTAGCGGCCGGCGCGGCGCGTGCCGAGCGGCTGTTGCCGCTGGCGCGCACGCTCGCCACCGAATCGTTACGCGCGCTGGCGCGGGACGAGCGCGTGCCCGCGAACGTGTTGCGACCCGCGCTCGCGCGCATCGCGGAGGTGCGCTACGTCAAGCCCGATATGGAACTGCGCGACAACGCTTCCGTCTTTTATCAAGACCCGCACACGATCCGGTTCGGCACACTCTTCCTCGCAGGCTTGCGCTCGGACGAGGGCATGATCAGCGTGCTCGCGCACGAGTTGACGCACGTCGCCGACGGCCCGCGCGCCGCGCTCGCGTCTCTATTCCAGCGCGTGGCTCGCCGCGCCAGTACGGCCGCCGGTTTCCGCGTCGCCGGTCATCGCGCCGAAGAATTGACCTGCGATCTCGTCGGCGTGATAGTGGCCCGCGCTTACGTCGCGCGCACGCCGGGTGTCGAGTCGCTGGCGCGCCGCACCGCCCGCGCCGTCGAGCACAACTGCGTCACGCGCGATGAGACGGATCGCGCGCACCTCTCGCCGCGGCGCACGATGCGCGCCCTGCTCGCGCTCGATGCGACGCTCGCGCGTGCGGTCACGGGCGAGCAGGCAGTAACGCTGCCCAAACTCCGCCCGCGCACACACCGCGCCGCCGCCGCGCACGCGACCTCCCGTTGACACGTCGGCGCGCATCTCCCTATCATCGCAAACCCTTTACTCGCCATGAACAATGAAAGGCTCAAGTTCGCGTCCCCAACGCGCGTGTCTCGTGTGCGCGCATGGCTTGCGCTTGCGTTGTGCGTCAGCGTGCTAAGCGTCGCCGGCTGCCGGCAGATCAGCGAGCGACTGAGCGTGCATCCGCGTGCGTTGCGCGACGTGCCGGCGGCGCGGCTCGCGTTCCGTTTAGAACCGGATGCTGATGAGGCTGTGCTGCCTCCAACTGTGACGAGCGCTGTGCCGGACGAGCCGCTCGCACCCGTCAAACAGGACTTCGAGACGCGGCGCAAGGAAGAGGCGCTGCTGCGCACGGTCGCGTCGCCCGACGGGCAACGAGCGCTCGCGCTCTACGATCCGGGCGGCTTGCCTTCTGATGAATTCAAACTTGATCTCTACGCAGCCGACGGCCGCTTCCTGCGCAACTTGATGCCGGAAAATTTGTCCGGCGCATTTCTCGCCACCGCCGCGTGGTCGCCCGACGGACAGTGGATCGCTTTCATCGCGCGCAAGACCGCTAAGCCACAGCCGACGCCCACGCCGCCCAACGAGTTGCCCACACCAACGATGCCGGCCGGTGACAATAGCAACGCCGCCGCGATGCCGACCGTGCAGCCGCTCTTGCCGCCGGTGCAGATGTTTGCGACCGAGCAGGTTTATCTCTGTGACCGCGACGGCTTCAACCTGCGCCCGCTCACCACGCGCGGCGGCTTGGTCTACTTCTCGCTCGCGTGGGCCCCTGATGGGCACGCGCTCGCCGCGCTCGCCTGCACAGAGGCCGAGTTGTCCGCACGCATCAACGAGAATAAATTGCTCGCGGGGCGGCCGCGCCTCGTCGAGCGCGACGGGCGCGAGCGTCTGCTCGATGATCGCTTGATGGATGCGCTGCCGGTCTGGTCGCCGGACGCGACGAAACTCGCCGCCGCCAGCGACACGGACGTGCTGATCTACGATGCGGCCGGCGACGCCCCAACCGGCGCGCGGCTCTCACTGCGCGATCCTTTGCTCGCAGCTTCCATGACTTATGACGCACAGAAACTGGCGCGCGGCAGTGCGACCAACACGAACGCGAACGGCCAGCCGCATCAACCGGGCGCGATGGTGCAAGCGCCGCCGCCCACGTCGGGCAGCGCGCCGTTATCGTTCAACCCGGTCGTGCGGCTCGAATGGGCGCAGCCCGAAACGTTGCTCGTGCAGACCGGCTTCGTGCGCGTCTATCAGAACAACGAAGAGGTGCGCCGCTATCTGCGCTGGCACATCCTCCATCTCAGCCCGCAGGCGGCGGTGCTAAGCTGACCAAGAAGAGTAGGCAGTAGGCGGTAGGCAGCAAGAGTTCAACAAGGAGACTTCCCCCATGATTTATAACAACATTGCAGACATTTACACTGCGAACGATAATGTGCGTTGTCGCCTTGTCGAGCGCGTCGAAGGATTGAATGAAGCGCAACTGAAGTATCGGCCGCAAGACGGTGCGTGGTCTGCGGCCGAGATCGTCGAGCATCTCTCGATCATCGAGCGCAATCTGGCGCGCGTCGTGCAAATGATGCTGCACAAAGCCGCGAGCGCGAGCGTCGAAGCCGGCCCGCCGCCGCGCCCGATGCAGCCCTTCTCGTTAGACGAGTTTGCCGAGCAAGCGCGCACACAGAAGTTCGTCGCGCCGGAGGAAGTGCGCCCGCGCGGCGACGCGGAACTGGCCGACGTGTTGGGCAAACTGCGCGAGTCGCGCGCCGCGCTCCACGCCCTGCAACCGCGCTTTGAAACGGTGGACGGCACGCTCGTCCAATATCCGCACCCCATCTTCGGCCCGCTCAACCTCTACCAATGGCTCGCCTTCATCGGTCTCCACGAAGCGCGCCACCTGCGCCAGATCGAAGGGCTGTTGGCCGGCATGCCGCACGACGCATGAATGTGCTGCCCAATCGTCCGCCGTGCTTGACTTGAACAAAGGCGCGGCCGAGATGTTAGAATGCCGCCCACTGCTATGAGTTCTGCCACAACCGGCGGTGCTTCATTGTCAACTCTTATGCCCCTGTAGCTCAATGGTTAGAGCAGCAGACTCATAATCTGTTGGTTCGAGGTTCGAGTCCTCGCGGGGGCAAATCAAAATATACAACTTGCATCCAAGGGCGATCACACAATCGCCCTTTACTGCTCCACAATTTGCAAAAGTGTTGCTCGACTACAGCGCAGAGATCAAAGGGCAGCCGGTTGCGCTTGAAGTTGTGCAGGCATACGCGCCGAAAGTACCCGATAACCTGCCCCGCCTCGCGCCGCCGTGCTATTGCACCTTGTGTGTTATCTGCTGCGCGCCCTGCTCAGCAGGTACAACACACTCCCCGCCACCAACCCGACGAGGGCGACGAACAGGAGCGTCGTGCGCAGGCTCGTGGTCACTGTTCGGGAGAGGGAAGCGGCCCCGTAGCAGAAGAGACTCGCTGCGCCAATACTCAGTAATGCTTTCGCCAGCCCCTTGAGCCGCATCCCGCCCCCTTTGCTCATCACCGCACAAGTTGGTCAGCCCTGCCCGCCGTGCTTTGCTAGTTTGTCCGCGCGCATCTCGTCGCCTTTCTGCCTTTGGCCAGCTATTGCCAGCGCGGACTTGCCCTATGGCGCGATTTTGCGGCTTGCCCGGCAGCCGTTTTGCCACGTAGAGGCGCGGCGCGTCTGTTCGGGCCTTGTTGTAAAATTACAGTGGACTAGGAATTCGCAACAATTCATTCCTGCCCATTCCGCCCGGAGACAAACCGCTCGACGGTGTTGATCAGCGCATTCAACCGCTCGTTCGTCTCCGCGATCTTCCGATCATGCGACTCCGCAATGGTGAGCAACGCATTGACGCTGCCGGCGGTGCGGTCAACCGTCTCAGCCAGCCGCCCAACGGTCACGGTCAACTGCGCCTGTTGCGTGATAATGAAGTCTATATTGCCGCTGCCGTTCTTCGTCGCTCATCTCCGGCCGCCTTTCTGCCACCTCAGTCAGTTGCCCGTCGTCGTTGGTGCAACCCACGCGGCACTAGGCCGGTTCGCTTTTCCAGCCCATACACCCGACTATCGGCTTGCTGTGCCGTCCAGATCAGCCGGTCGTTAAGCAGTTTGCCTAACGTTAGCCCGAGTCGCTCATCGTTGAGATTAACCGCCGTCTTGAGGTAGTCCCATGTGCGCGCACGGCTTTGTAAAGCAGCCAGCACCCGTTGTTGCGGTGCCAGGATGCTCATCTGTTGCCGCCTCTGTCCTGTCCGCCGCGCTCGCGCTCCTGTTTCTTCGCTTCCCGACACGGCTTGCACCGCTTGGGCTGCTCGAAGCCCCGCGCCTTATAAAACTCTTGGTCAGCCGCGCTCCACACGTAACCCTCGCCGCAGTCGCCGCAGGTTAGTTGACGATCTTCGTACTCTAACTGATTGCTCACTTCTTACCGCCTTTCCGGCCCTTGCCAGATGCGCCGTTGCTGGCGCGTGCATGTCCTGTCGCGCGCTTTTGCGTGTCGGCAGGCTTAGGGGGGCGTCCGCGTCCGCGCATCTCGGCACCTGCTAAGTCTGACTTGGGGATATACCAAACCGGCCCGCGCGGCGTTTCCTCTTGGTAAGCATGAGGGAATCGCTTAGCACGACACCAAAGCGTTACCGTTGGGATCGCCGCGCCGGTCAACTCGGCAACTTCGCGGACAGTCAAATCGCTTGTGGTCTTGGTCGCCATGGCGCACAAGATAGCGCATCCGCTAAAAATCAGCAATTAAAATTAGCGCGTAGCCTAATTAAGTTTTGTGTTTAATTTAGGCTACGCGCTAATTTACTTTTCAAGTTAGGACGCCATAGAAAGAGTCGAACATTAGATGTACTTTGCAGTCCTAAGAATGTTAAAATGCACCGTCGGATACGTGAACGCCATGTCCTTAATCTTGATTTTGCCGAACGAATAGGGGCGGTCTCTGTTTACCCCACGTGTTCACCGCGTTATCCAGACGCCTTGAGCGTGAAACTAACACCCCGACATTCCGCAACCTAACACGGAGGCTCCTTTGTCGACAGAAGTTAATCAAGGCAATTCTTTTCTCGACCAGGCGGGCGGCAACGCCGCGGCCGGGCTACTCGCGCCGCGCACTGTCTGGAGCGAGATGGGAGAGTCCGAGCACTTCGTCCAGTTCTATGAGGCTGATGCGTTTCTTTTGGACTCACTTGGCGACTTTATCGCCACGGCCATCAACGCGGGTGAAGCCGCAATAGTTGTGGCGACGAAGGAGCACCGCAAGGAACTTGAAGCGCGGTTGCGGACAAACGGATTAGATGTCACCACTGCCCGTGCGTGCGGCCAGTTGGTCTTGCGGGACGCTGCTGAGACTCTCGCGCAATTCATGGTGGGCGAATCGCCGGACGCGGAACTCTTCGCCCAGCGTATCGGAGCTATCATCGCGCGGGCGGCCGCAGGACGGCCTCGCGTTCGCATCTACGGCGAGATGGTCGCCCTCCTCTGGGCGGAAGATAACTACAATGCAGCGATTCGTCTGGAAGAACTCTGGAACGCCCTACAGGAAACACATTCCTTTGCGCTCTTCTGTGCTTACCCGATGAGCGGGTTCGCCGGGGAAGGCCCGGGCCGCGGGCTTGCGGACGTTTGTACGACGCACTCGCGCGTCATCCCCGCCGAGAGCTATACGGCGCTCGACGACTCCGCTGAGCGTCTGCGCGAAATCACCCGCTTGCAGCAGAAAGCCAGATCGCTCGAGGCCGAGATCGCGGAACGCAAGAGGGCCGAAGAGCGACTCCGGTCTGCACTCCTGAGTGAGCAGGCAGCCCGGGCCGAGGCCGAGAGCGCCACCCGCCTGAAGGACGAGTTTCTGGCCACCGTCTCGCACGAATTGCGCACGCCGCTGAGCGCCATTCTCGGGTGGTCAGCTATATTGCGGACCAGCAAGTTCGATCAAACGGCTGTTGACCGGGCCTTGGAAACCATCGAGCGTAACGCACGCGCGCAGGCGCAGATCATTGAGGACCTGTTGGACGTCTCGCGCATCGTCACGGGACAACTCCACCTGGATCTACAACCCGTTGATCCCCGCGTCGTGATTGAGACCGCCATCGACAGCGTCCGCCCGGCCGCCGAGGCCAAAAGCATCCATATCAACTCACTCTTAGATTATGCGGGGCCGCTCATGTGCGACCCCACGCGGCTTCAGCAGGTGATGTGGAACCTACTCGCGAACGCGGTGAAGTTCACGCCCGCAGGCGGAACGGTGACCGTCAGCCTCCGCCGCGTCGCCTCCCAAATTTTGATCAGCATGAGTGACACGGGCCAAGGCGTGAGTGCAGAATTTCTTCCCTTCATCTTCGACCGCTTCCGGCAGTTCGACGGCTCCACCACGCGCCGGCACGGGGGGCTGGGGTTGGGGTTGGCCATTGTGCGCCACTTCGTCGAGTTGCATGGCGGGACCGTGCGCGCCGATAGCCCGGGCGTAGGGCAGGGCACCACTTTTACCGTAGAGTTTCCAGCTTGAGCAGGAGGTCGCGTGCCCCCAGCAAAGCTATTAACCCGTAAGATAAAAAGCGTAGAATCTCCCCTCTCCCGTAGGGTGCGCGCCCCTGCGAAATGAGAGAGACCGCCGCACATAACTTATGCGCGGCGGTCTCGTCGTTGGCATTTTTCTACTAGCCTAAGCTAAGCGGATGCGCGTCCATTCCGTACCTTAAAAATCGTAAATGCCAATGCGGACACTTTCCTGCCTTCAGAGTTGGCCCTTGACTGATTTGCTGGCCAAGCTATCATGCAAGCAAATGTGACTATGCAAGATAAAAAGCGAGAGGGGAACCGATGAGAATCCTACTTTACAACCCGGACAACGGCGTGACGCGCAACTTCATGCCGCACCTCTGGATGTTTCTCCTCAAGGCGCTCACCCCGCCGGGCCATGAGGTGCTCTTGATTGACGGCAACGCGCGGGCGATGAATGCGGCAGAACTCGTCGCATTCGTCCGGCAGGAACAGATCGGCCTCGTCGGCATCGGCGCGATGACCAGAATGATCGCGCGGGCTTACCGCATGGCCGACGCGATTCGTGCCGCCGGCGTGCCGGTCGTCATGGGCGGGCCGCACGTGACGGAAGTGCCGGACGAGGCGCTCGGCCGCGCGGGCGGGCCGCGCCACGCGGACGCGGTCGCGCTCGGCGAAGCCGATGAGACATGGCCGCAAATTGTCGCAGACGCGGCGCGCGGGCAACTCAAGGAGATTTATGCGCCCGTGGACGAAGCGGGCAAAGAACGCAAACCGAGTTTGCAACCTTACCCGGCGATCCCGTGGGAGACGTTCGACCTTGAGCAGTTCGATATGGTGCCCAAGTTCGCGCGCCCACTGCTGCAACAGTATGGCTCGGGCTGGCGCTCAATCCACGTGATTCCGATGGAATCGGGGCGCGGCTGCCCCTACGGTTGCGAGTTCTGCACCGTCACCGGCTTCTTCGGCGATTCGATTCGCTTCCGCTCGAACGAGAGCGTCGTGAACGAAATGTTGCGGATCAAACGGCACGCGCGCAAAGAGCGCAAACAGGTGATCGTCTTCTTCATCGATGACAACTTTGCCATCAACATGAAGCGCACGAAGTCGCTCTTAAGAGACATCATCGCGGCGGGCGCGCAGTTGCCCTGGATGGCGCAGATCAGCGCCAACCTGCTGCGTGATGAAGAACTCGTGGACTTGATCGCGGCCGCGCACGGCAAGTGGATTTTCATCGGCATGGAGTCCATCGACGCGGCCAACTTGGCCGACGTGAACAAGAGCTTCAACAAGCCCGGCGAATATGCCGCCGTGCTCAAGCGGCTCGCCCAGCGCAACATCTATGCGGTCACCTCTTTTATCATAGGACTGGATAACGACACGCCGGGCGTGGCCGCACGCACGCTCCAACAGATCGAGAGCTGGCCGCCGGGCTTGCCCGTCTTCGGCCAACTCACGCCGTTTCCTTCGACGCCGCTTTATGCGCGTTTAGCGGCGGCGGGGCGGCTCACGCGCCCGCAGCACTGGCTGGAGTTTGCGCCCTACCAGATGGCGCACACGCCGCTGAAGATGACGATTCCACAGACGCAGTTGGAACTCGACGAGGCGTGGGCCGCGTCGTACAGTCCGGAGCGGAACGAGCAGGCGCTGGCTGCGCTTAACGACCAACCCCTCAACTATCGGATGACACACCTCGTCATGCGCCTGTTCTTTCGCGGTATCTATTTCCCGCAGATGACGAAGCGGGCGTGGCTGAAAGTCATCGCGCAGAATCGCCGGCCGATCTTCATGTTAACGAAAGAAGCGCTCGGCAAATGGCGCGGCGCACGCGGGAAAAAGCACAGTGCTACTGTGTCCGCCCCGTTGTGATTCATGTGCCGTTTGTGTCGAAGCCGCAGCAGTAACCGCCTAAGCGGGCAACATGCACGGTAAGATGGCCGCCGGCATTCGCTTCCGGCGGCTTTCTCTTAAGCCTGCGTCAGCGGGTCGAGCAGGCTGAACTCGGGCGCGCCCCGCAGTTTCCACTCCGCTAGCAGTCCGTTACGGTTGCCCGAACCGCGCCCCTGGAATATATGCCATGTCGCGCCACGTTGGGCAGGGCTGCGCGCCGCGCTAACCGGGCTACAACAAGACGAGACACGGCCCCGCCAGTCAGATGAACTCGCGGGCCGTCCTGAGTGAGGAGCGTATTCGCTTCCTCACCCCCGCGCTCGACGCCGCCTGCGCGCCGCGCCGATGACGCCCGTCAGCCCCGTGCCGAGCAGAATCATTGTCGCCGGTTCGGGCACCGCTGTGGAAACCCTGGACGTTACGGTGATCGTGCCGGGGCCCGAGAGCGTTAGTTGGACAGGGCCGAAGTCATCGTTTGCAAATCCAGTCAGCACGAGAAGGTAATCACCGCCCGGTGACAAGTTGAAATTAATTACAGCAGAGTCACCGCTATTACCGCTGGCGACAAGGGCATTCGCCAGTAAAAGGGCCGGGTTCGGATTCGGGTCGAAGTTGTTCGTGTACAACACCAGGAAAGGGTCATAGCCGTTAGACGCGAATTGGAGGGAAACGAGCGTCAACGAGTAAGCTCCGGGATCAGAAACAGTGAATATCACACGGCGGTACGGCACGGCAGTTCCGATTGGGCTAAGAGTGGTTGGCGGTTGGCCCTCATTCGGACGGTTGAATATCGGCCCGCCGGCCGTGGAACCGGGGGGAAGAACGAGGGTGTCCGCCATCGTAGGCAGAGCAGTGAAAGCGAGCGCCAGCAACAGCAGCGCAAATTTGCTGATGCGAGAAGTGATGTGGTTCATTGTTAGAGACCTCCAAGTGAAGTTCATGACCACGGTGAGCACCAGCACCGGGCACAAGTTGGGGAGAGAGTGAGAGCTGATCAGGCGAGATAGTGGGGGCAATCACTTCTCTCGTTCAGAGTCAGTCCCGTAAAAGTAACAGCATTAGCGCGCCAAAAATCTTTCCCGGGTGCGCCTCGACCCGCGCGGCGGTATTGCTCGGTGCCGTTGCCGCGCCCTACAATGCGTCTCGTTGAAGAATCTTCCATCGAGCGCGGCGGACAATACAGCAGTGCCGCATCCGAAGTCCTTCCCACACGCGGATTTTTTTCCGAACTTTTCCTGAACGCGGTTATGAACAGTCGGCCCAGGCACTTATACGAGTTCGGCCCCTTCGTCCTGAACCCCGCGGAACACACCTTGCTGCGCGACGGGCAGCCCCTGCCGTTGCGCCCGAAGGTTTTCGACATGCTGCTCGTGCTGGTGGAGCGTCACAACCACCTGATCGAGAAGGACGAGTTGATGAGTGCGGTGTGGCCGGAGCAGTACGTCGAGGAGGGGAACCTCAACAAGACCGTCTCGCTGCTGAGACTCGCGCTCGGCGAGAGCGTTGACGGGGTCAGGTACATCGAGACCGTGCCGAAGCGCGGCTACCGCTTCGCCGCCGACGTGCGGAAGGTAGGTGACAATGGCGACCCCGAGCCGGTCGTCAAGCCGCACACCCGCGCGAGCCTCGTCATCGAAGAAGAGATGGATGAGGGCACCCCGGCGGCGGCGGGCGGCGCGCAGGTCGGGGAGGCAGATGTGGCGGAGCCGACGAGGACGCCGTCGGCCTCCGGCCAACCCGCCGGGTTAGCCGAATGGCGGTTCAAGGCCAAGCAGGCCTACGCTCTGCCGTTGATCGCCTCGGCGGCAGCCGTCATCATTGCGGTTGCCGCCATCGGCTATTTCTTCTACTCCGCCAAGGGCGGTTCATACGCTACCAGTGGCGAGGCGATAGACTCGGTGGCGGTCATGCCGTTCGTCAACGCGGGCGGCGACCCCAACACCGAATACCTCGCGGACGGGATCAGCGATAGCATCATCAACAGCCTTTCGCGTCTGCCCAACCTGAAAGTCAAATCGCTCAACTCGGTCTTGCGCTACAAGGGCAAGCAGCCGGACCCGCAGGCGGTCGGGCGCGAGTTGAACGTGCGGGCGGTGTTGATGGGCAAACTGACGCAGCGCGGAGACGCTCTGGCGATCAGCGCCGAGTTGGTGGACGCGCGCGACAGTAGCCGTCTATGGGGCGGGCACTATAACCGCAAGCTGTCGGACATCCTCGCCGTGCAGGAAGAGATCGCGCGGGAGATGACTGCAAGTTTGCGGCTGCGGCTCACCGGCGAAGAGAAGCAGCAACTGGCGAAACAGTATACCGAGAACACCGATGCTTATCTGCTTTACAGTTTGGGCAACTATTACTACCGTCAGAATACAAAAGAGGGGTATGAGAAAAGCATTGAATCTTTCGAGCAGGCCATCAAGCTAGACCCGCACTACGCGCTGGCTTATGCCGGATTAGCTCACACGTATCAGTTCATGGAATCGCGCAACTTCTCGCCCGCGAAGAAGTACGAGCAAAAGGTCGAGTGGGCGGCGCTCAAGGCGTTACAGCTTGATGACACGTTGGCCGAAGCTCATGTCGCTCTAGGGGCGCATAAATTCTATAACTTCGACTGGGGGGAGGCGGAGAAAGAGATCAAACGGGCGCTGGAGCTTGACCCGAACTCCGCTCAAGCTAATGAAGCGTATTCCGTCTACCTGAGGATCATTAAGGGAGCTGAGGAGAGCCTTCCGTATGCGATACGGGCGCGGGAACTGGACCCAACGCCTGATCGCGGACAAGCTGCCTTTGATTACTACCTTGCGCGCCAGTATGACAAAGCAATCGAGTTGTACCGGAAGAATCTAGAGCAGAAGCCGGATAATGCTCACGCGCACATTTTACTTGGGGAGGCTTATGTGGCAAAGGGGCTGCCGGCGGAGGGCGTCGCGGAGATGCAGAAGGGCTTGGCCCTCGATACGACGCTCGCTAAGACCCCGGAGCGCTGGGACAGATACCCGCTGCTGGCCTACGCCTACGCGGCGGCGGGCCGGCGCGACGAGGCGCTGAAAATACTCGACGCGCAGAAGCGGCTGGCGCAGCAACGCCACGTCTCGCCTTATAACTTCGCCATCATCTATACGGGTCTCGGCGACAAAGATCGAGCCTTCGAGTGGCTGACAAAATGTGTTGAGCAACGCACGCTGATCATCTTTCACCTCAAGAGCCGACCGCTGTTCGACCCCCTGCGCGCAGACCCGCGTTACGCAGTCCTGCTCCGGCGCATGAATCTTGAGCCGTGAGCAGGTTGAAAGAGACGGCCGCGATCTGCAAGCGCGGCCCGCCAGAGAAACTACCACTCACTGTCGCGCTTGACCAAACTACGATGATGAGCAGGATTGGCGCGCAAAGTCTGCTCTTAGTGCTGTTGGCAACGGGCGCAGCCCGCGCGCAGACGCCGACCGACACCATTTAACCCGGCAGAGTTTGGCCAGCCCAGCACACGCTTCACACAGGTCTTCGGCTCCGCTGCTCCGCGGGCCTTTCAGTTAGGGGCGCGCGTAAGTTTTTGAGGCCTTGCCGATAACAACGATTTGCGCTTTCAATCTCGGACGTATAGTTATACCGAATCAAATTGAAGTATGCGTGTTGTTGGGCAGAACCACGCGCATTGTAAGTGTGCCAGCCGCCGCCCTTTCTGCCGTTGCGGGCTTCGGCCATACGCACAGATGAATTTAATTCGATATAGTTGTGACTGCCCCGCTGAAGGCGGGCCGTTTCAGGTATAGCAAGGCGCTAAGCTAAGCACGGCTAACAAAATTACCAAGCCCCGCCGGGCGCAAAGAACCCTTGATTCTTTGCGCCCGGCGGGGCTTAGTGGTGACTTGTGTTGGGCGCTTTATGCTGCCTTGACAAAGTTCAGGGCGACGCCGTTCATGCAGTAACGCAAGCCGGTCGGGCGGGGCCCATCCGCGAAGACGTGACCGAGGTGCGCGTCGCAGCGTGCGCACAAGACTTCCGTTCGGCTCTCACCCAAGCTGCGATCAACCTCTTCGCGCACGTTAACTTTAGCCAGCGGCTGCCAGAAACTTGGCCAGCCCATATGCGATTCAAACTTGGCGCTTGCGTTGAACAACGGCAGGGCGCAGCAGACGCATTGAAAGATGCCTTTGTCGTGAATGTCATTCAAAGGGCTTGAGTATGGCGCTTCAGTCCCCTGCCGCCGGGTGACGTTGAACTGCTCCGGCGTCAGCATGCGCTGCCATTCGGCATCGGTCTTAATCACTTTGGCGAATGGGAGCTTGTCCGCCTGCTGCTTTTTCCGCGCGTTGCGATGCGCGTCGGTGGCCAGCACGACCGGCGCGCAGAGCGCGCCTGCGCCGAGCGCCAAACCGGCTTTGAGAAAGTGTCGCCTGTCGATCATTAGAACCTCCTGAGTGTTTAGCTATGCGTATGTGATGTGTGCCGGGGCTTGGTTGTTGCACGACGCGGTTAGTGGCCCACGAGTGGGCAGGTGAGCGCCAAGCGTGCTTGCTCGGTTGCCGGCAGCAAGGCGCAGAGGGCCGGCGTGTCGTGTGCCGTCTGATCATCCAACGGCCTGATCTCGTAGAGCGTCTGCGCGAGGCGGCGGAAGCGAAATCGTCTTTCGAGATCGACGAGCGCAGAAGTCTCTTCCAATTGCCATCCTTCCGTCGGCCACCAACGCGCGTCGGCGTCTAAAAAGACACGCTGCCCGCTGCGTAGGTATGAGCCGATGACGACCGGCAGTTGTGCGCCGGGCCAGCCCGCGCCCGTCCCGATCACGTCCCAATCACCTGCGCTGACGCCGCGCCAGAATCTGATGGAGACTGTCTGTGTACCGGCGATTACCACTGCATTGCGCGGCAGGAGCGCGAGTCGCGCCCGGTATTCCTGCGTCAAGGCGTGCGCGCTCGTCACGGGTTGTTGGAAATAATAGACCCCTTGCCCAACGAACGCCGCCACGCAAAAGCTGCCGGCCGCCACCGTGAGAAAAGCTTGGCGCGCGTCACGCCGGATATTCATCTCGACGCGCATGAGATAAGCAGCCACGAGCGGCGCGATGCCGGGCAAACCGGTCAGTAGATAACGCGGATTGATCACGACGCTATAGTGACCGATCAGCGCGAGGTTGGCGCAAAAGCCGACCAGCGCGAGTGTGAGCAGCGGCGAGATGTGGCGGCGCAGTTGCCATTCCCTATATGCGGCCACGGGAAACGCCACCAGCGCGAGCGGCGCGGTGATGAAGAAGTTGCGCAGCAGCGGCCCGAAGTTGGCAAGGCTGACCGGATGCCGCGCCGCTTCCATGCGCGTGGCCTCGATCCAACCGTGCCAATCTTTGCGGTACAGACCGATATCGAGCAGCCACCAACAGGCGAAGCCGCCGCCCGCGCAGAGCAGGAAGGTCAGACAGGCAAGCGCCGTGATCGCGAGCTCGCGGCGGCGCAGTTGCCAGCCGCACGTGAACGGCGCAAACACCAGCCACGGAGCGTACAGCAACGCCGCTTCGCGCACGTTGACACATGCGCCAAGCAATGCCGCGCCCGCCAGCACGAGCCAGTAGTTTTTGCGCCGCAGTCCGCATAAGTGGATGATGAGCGCGCTGGCGAGCAGCCAGATCGACGGAATCTCCGTCATCGCTTGCCCGCTGTACATGATATAGAACGGGGAGAGCGCGACGAGCAGCGCGGCGATGGTCGCGGCGCGCACATCCGCCGTCAATTGCCGCGCCAGTTCCCAACACGCGATGATGGCCAGCGGACTTTGCGCGACCACCGCATACTTAAACAGCAGATAAGCTTGTTCAGGTTTGAGATCAAAGAGCGCGTGCGCGCCGAGCCAGAGCGCGTGATTGGCGAAGATGAAGAGCATGCGCCCCAGCACCATCGAAGATGGTTGGCCCTTCAGCGCAAGCGTAGTGTAGTCGAGCGCGTCCCAGTCGCCCGCGAACGGATCGACGAAGACGAGCGCGAGCACGAGTGAGAGTAATGCGAGCGGCAGCCACCAGCGCCAGGCAGACGCAAAGCTCGGCGGCTGCGCCATGACCGGCGCACTGCGCATTTTGTCTTGTACCTTTGTCGAGAACACATCCGAGCCGACACATGCCGCCGCCCAACGCAAACCGGTCTAAACGGGCAAGAGCGTAAGCGTGCCATCATCTTAGTGATCCGCGCCAAGGACATCCAATAGATAATTCCGATGTTAACAGCCGGCAATCATCGGTGAACTTCATGCATGACACGGGCGCGCCGGTGGCCGACGAGGCGCGACTTTTTAGTTGTTACGTTAGCGAACTAACATCATCTCCGGGCGGCATTATGTTATCGTCCGCGCCTAATAGATTGGGGCGGAGTGAACTTAAGCGCATACAGGCATAGACTGCTGTGACAGCATAGGGGCATGGAAAAAGCGACAAATAAAGACGATATTGAAACAATACTCGGCTAAATTCCCCGCAGGCGAGCATCTAGCTTGTCAGACGCTGAGCGAACTGACGCTGGCGCACATGCCCCGCGATGGCGCACACGGGCGCGTCCGGCGTTATCGCAAAACCGCCCCCATCTGGCGACCTGACGACCGCGCCGACAGCATCTTTTTTCTCCTGAGCGGGCAAGTGACGGTGGGCACGAGCGATGCGCAGGGGCATGAGATTATCCTGCGCGTGATCGATGCCGGCGAGCCTTTCGGCGAGCTTTGTTTTTGCGGCGGCCCAGCGGAAGCGCGACAGACGACTGCGCGGGCCGGCGCACCGAGCGAAGCCGTCGAGATCGACCTCAGCGTGTTCATGTCGTACTTACAGGAGAGCCGGGACGTGTTGGCGGCTTTCGTCTTCACGTTCTGCATCCGCTTGGCCGACGCCGAACGGCGCATAGAGGTGTTGGCGCATCGCGGCGCGGTAGATCGACTGGGCTGGTTGCTGGTGCATCTGGCGACGACGCGCGGGCAGGCGAACGCGGGCCGCACGGGCGAGGTGGCAGTGCCGGTCAGTCACGACGAGTTGGCGCAGTTGGCGGCGATGAGTCGCCCGCATGTAACGGTGACGATGGGGCGTCTGCGCCGGCGCGGGTTGGTACGCTACGGGCGTAAGCAACCGTTGTTCGTAGATGTTCCCGCGCTGACCGCTTACTTGAGCGGCGATCATCGCGAGCATTAAACAAGTCGGCATAAGCGTTGGGCCGGCTACGCCGCTGAGGGCAGAAAAGATAAAGTACCATGATGCGTTTAGATTTGAACCTGATCGAGATTTTCTGCCGCGTGTATGAAGAGGGCAACATCTCGAAGGCGGCGGTGACGCTGCGGATTTCGCAGCCGACCGTGAGCGGCCATCTCAAGAATCTGGAAACTTACATCGGCGCAAAACTTTTCGACCGCTTGCCGCGGCGGCTCGTCCCGACCCGCGCCGGGCAACTGCTCTACCGGCGCGGATGCAGCATCCTCAAAGAGAAGCAGGCCGCGATGCAGGATTTGGAGCGCTTCCTCCAGCGCATCGAAGGCGTGCTGCAACTCTCCGGTAGCAACATTCCGGGCGAGTATCTGCTGCCGCCGCTCATCGCAGACTTCTACGCGCACTTTCCGGCCGTCAGAATCGAGTTGAAAGTCTCCGACCCCAAAGCTGTGTGCAATGACGTGCTAAGTGGCGAAGCCGAGTTGGGTTTCTCTTGTACTAAGATCGATACCGTCGGGCTGGAGTTCCGCCCGTTCGCGACGGGCAGCATCGCGCTGGTCGTGCCCAACAATAAAACGTGGCTGCGGATCAACACGATCTCGCTTGAGCGGCTCGCACACGAGCCGTTTTTGGCCCGTGAGTGCGGGACAGGCATGCGCGCGATGGTGGAGGAGCGTATCGGTCGCTCGCTTGAAGACTGCAACGTCGTCGGCGTCTTCGGATCTAACCACGCGATCAAAGAAGCGCTCAAGGCCGGCATGGGCGTCGCCGTCGTCTCGCTATTCTCGGTGCAGCGCGAACTCGCCGGCGGTGAACTGAAGACCGTCGCGATTGAGGGGCTGGACATGCGCGCCTCTAACTTTTACGTCGTCACCAATAAGAGTCTAACCCTCTCGCCCAGCGCCGAAACCTTCCTCGCTGCGGTACTCGACAACGGCCGCCTCGCCCGCACCGCGTTGAAAGCCTCTGCCTGATGCGCGCGGCGTGTTCGGGTTGCGCCGCACGCTCTGTAGAGGCAAAGTTTTGCGATACCTTTGGCTGTTCGCCATTGGAATTATGTATTTGAATTAGCCCCCCCCATTTAGCTAAGATCCCCTACTGCGTACACTTCAGTACAAAAGTTTTAAAGACTGTCTCTACACGTAATAACCGCGGCCCACCGATATGCCCGCTGGTTTGCGCGCGAAGAGATAGCTTCTTCCCCTTTGCAATGGCGTGCGGAGCTGACTTGATGCTGCGCTAATGGACTCAGGCAAGCATGCCCGCCGACTACCAAACCTGCGAGCACACGACCATGACAGAAAACAATTTGCCGCTAACAGCGATGAGCCGGGGCAAAAATATCGCAGCCGGATTATTGGCCGGCTTCGTCGCCGCGTTGCTGATGACGTTGTGCCTGTTGTTGCTGCGCAACCTCTTCGGCGTCCCGACGCCGTCAGAGTTGATTGGCGACCGGCTGGCGACGGCCCTCTCCGTTGAGACCTTTATCAAACTGCTGACGCAGGCGGGTGGTTACAACCATCTCAAACAGATTGGCTTCGGCTCGGTTGTCGCCGGGCAACTCGTGGTCGGCGCGCTCGGCGGACTGCTGTACGCGCTCATCGTCGCACGCAGTCGGGCCCGCCACCCTGAGCGTACGGGCCGCTTCGGTTCGTCCCGCAGCGGACTCGTCTTCATCATCATTTTCATCGGCGGGCTGTGGCTCGTCTCGCTCCTGCTGCTCTGGTCTGTACTCGGCACGCACTATCACGGCCTACCCATAGGCCGAGCGACCGTCATCACCGTCCTCGCCCTACTCTTCGCTTACGCCATCTGCGGCATGACGTTGGTCGTTTGTTACGGCCTTATCGCTAATCGTGCGCCGGAGGATGCAACTGTCGCGCACCCGGGGCGGCGGGCCGCCTTGGTCGGCGGCGTAGGCGTCGTCAGCGCGTTGGCGGCGGGCGCTTTGCTGCGGCGGCTCTATGGTCTCGCCACCTTTAGCTACGACGGCACGCAATACAAGGGTGCGGACGTGCAGTACGTGACGCCGGTGGATCGCTTCTACGTTGTCACCAAGAATGTCATCGATCCGCACGCCGACCGTGACAACTGGCGGTTAGAAATCGGGGGCATGGTTGACCGCCCGCGCAGTTACACGTTCGCGGAACTGGGCGCGCTGCCCGCCGTCACGCAGGAGACCACGTTGATGTGTATCAGCAACGAGGTCGGCGGCGGGCTGATGAGCAACGCGGTCTGGAAGGGCGTGCCGCTACGCAGTTTGCTTGCAGCGGCCGGGCCGCAGGCCGGTGTCAAAGAGGTCTTGCTGCACGGCGTTGACAACTACTCCGACACGTTTGCCATCGAGTATGCGTTAGACCCGACCACGCTCGTCGTCTACGAGATGAACGGCGTGCCGCTGGCGCATCGCCACGGCTACCCTGTGCGCGTCATCGTGCCCGGCCTGTTCGGCGAGAAGAACGTCAAATGGATCACGCGCATCGAGTTAGTGGCTGAGGACGTGAAGGGTTTTTACGAGCAACAAGGCTGGGGGCCGGACTTCCGTATCCCCACGCACGCGCGCTTCGACGCGCCGGATTTGAGCAAACCTATCTCTGCCGGCACGACTGTGCCGCTCAAAGGCGTAGCCTTCGCCGGCAAGCGCGGGATCAGCAAAGTCGAAGTCAGTCCGGACGACGGCAAGACGTGGCAAGCGGCGCAGATCAACACGCCGGGCACGAAGCTCACGTGGGCGCTCTGGAATTACGATTGGCGACCGCCGCAGGCGGGCGAATACAAACTCGTGGTGCGCGCGACTGACGGTGAGGGCGCGCTGCAAACGGCCGATGAACGCGGCACTGTGCCGCATGGTGCGACGGGCTATCACAAAGTTACCGCGCGCGTCATGGCCTAGCGCGCACAAGCAGCGAGAAGGGGCGGCAACGTTTAATCTATGGCGGCACAAGCTGAGTCAACTACCTACACCGATGGTGACGAACCGGAAAGTCTCTTTGAACAATTCCACTGGCTCTATGCTTTTTGCCGTGAACATCTCTTCCGCGACGATACGGAGCGCATCGCGCAGACACTGTGGCCCGAAACGCCGCCGCCCGTCGCGAATCGCTTGTTAGAGATCGGCTGCGGCCCCGGCTTTTACTCCTGCGGTTTGGCGCGCCGGTTCGCGCACCTGCAAGTGACCGGCATTGATCGCGCCGCGCAGCAACTGCAACGGGCACGCGCACGCGCAGCGGAAAAACAACTCGCCAACTGTCGCTTCGAGCGGGCCGACGTGTTGGCGCTCGCTTGGCCGCGTAACACCTTTCATGCCGTCGTCGCTTCGCGCCTGTTCACCATCCTGCCCGAGCGCGAGCAGGCGCTCGCAGAGATGTACCGCGTGCTGCAACCGGGCGGGCGGTGTTTCATTGCGGAGCCGCGCTCGATGGTGCGCGCGGCCATTCCGCTGCACGTGATGTGGCTCGTTGCGCGCTTGATCGGTTTCTGCCGCGAGTCGCCCGGCTCTTACCGCGAGCCGCGCCGGATCGCGATTATGAACACGGCGGAGTTTCACGCGCTCATCGCGTCGCAGGCATGGAGCGGGGTGCGGCACTCGCACGACACCTGGTATCAGTACGCTGTCTGCGAAAAGGGCCCGCGCCGCGCTTGCATGGTCGAGCGTGCAGCGGAGAAGGAGGCAGTTAAATGAAAAAGGGAAAAAAGATCGGAGCCTGCTTATTAACAGCCGGCCTCTTGGCCGCGCTCGCCACGGCTTGCAGCAGTCAGCCCGGCGACAGCACTGCGAATAGCGCGCCGCTAGTGCAGACCGAACCGGCGAAAGCGCCGAGCGACAGCGGCGACAAGGTCGTGACCGGCGGCGACCTCGCGTTTATCAACGACGCCGTGCCGGGCGGCATGGCCGAAGTCGAACTTGGCCGCTTGGCGGTGAAGCAGGCGGCGAGCAAGGACGTGAAACAGTTTGCCGAACGCATGATTGCAGACCATACGAAGGCGGGCGATGAATTGAAGCAGTTGGCCGGCCGCAAGAAGGTGCCGTCGCCGCCATCAGAGTTGCTGCCGAAGCAGAAAGAGACGCTGGCGAAGTTGACGAAGCTGCAAGGCGCTGCGTTCGATAGCGCCTATGTGCAGGAGATGGTGGCGGATCACGAAAAGGACGTGGCGGCCTTCGACAACGCCGCCAAAACCGGCACGGATGCGGACGTGAAAGCCTATGCCGCGAAGACGCTGCCGACGCTCAAAGAGCATCTGCGCATGATTCAGGAGCTGGCGACAAAAATGGGTGGTAAGGCGAAACCTTGAACTGCCGGTTACATCCTCTGCAATGGGCGAAAGGAGACTTGATATGGCAACGACGATGGAGCACGTAGATGCGCACGGCGCGGGCCGCACGCTGGAAGACATCGGCGCGAAAGTTATTCGTTACGGGCTGGTCGTAATTCTGTTGGCGGTGGGGGCCCTGAAGTTCACGGCCTACGAAGCGGAAGGCATACAGGGGTTGGTGGCCAACTCGCCGCTCATGTCGTGGGGCTATTCGGTGTTCAGCGTACGTAGTTTTGCCGCGCTCATCGGCGTTATCGAAATCACGTTGGGCATCTTGATCGCCACGCGCCCGTTCGCGCCGAAGGTCTCGGCTATCGGCAGCATCGGCGCGATCATCATGTTTCTCCTCACGTTGACCTTTCTGTTAACGACGCCGGGCGTCTGGCAGCCGGGTTACGGCTTCCCGTTCCCGTCGCCGATGCCGGGACAGTTTTTGGCGAAAGACCTGCTGTTGCTCGGCGCGGCGATCTGGACAGCGGGCGAAGCATTGCGCGCGGCACGCAGATGAACCTGACGCTTGGATGAAATTCGCAGCCCCACCGCAGAGACGCAGAGAACGCAGAGGGGCGCAGAGCAAACAGATTATACCTGACCGTACACGGCTATAGGTCTGGGCAAACAACGCATGCTGGCCGATTAGCAGGAGGTAGAACGAAAAATATGGTAAAGCAAGATATTTCGCCCGCCACGCCCGCGCCGGGCACGAGTAAGGATGAGGGAATAGAGTCGGGCCGGCAGGCTGCCGACAGCGCGGAGGCAGGTCTGACGGCCAGAGATGCCACGAGCATCAATCCTAAAGATAGAGGGCCGATAGACCCGCAGATGCCAGACCTGCCGCCGGCCTAATAAGCGCACTATGAGGGTTACGGCGCACGCCAAGCTTGCCGACCTGCTGCGCTTGTCTCCGCGCCGCTTTGCCCGCGCGAGTTTCTCAATAGCCTTTGCCGTTTGGTATCGGCATTATGTATTGGATTTGCGCGCGGCGGCGCGGTAAAATTCCGATCACGTTAACCCCATCAACTTCGATCTGTGCCCCCTGCGGATCACCTTAATAATTCCTGAAGGGCTGCATCCGGCAGGTGCGCCGCAACAGGCGTTTACTGCTTTACCAAAGGGAGCTGCCCCACACGAAAGGGTAGAAGGTAATGACTCACGCAAGGAATACAAAACTCGCACTCGTTGTTTGCATCGTTGCCGTAGTGCTAGCCGGCGTTGTCTATAGTCACCGGCAGGTGAGCGCGCAGGGGCGGGCGGCGCAGGCGGCCGCGGACGGCCCCGACACCAGAGCCACGCCCGTGCCGCATCAGACCGGCAACGCCGCGGCCGGACGCGATGTGTTCCGCTTCGAGACCTTCGGCAATGAAGGTTTCTGGACAGATGCGGTGCGCCTGCCCAAAGGTGTCAAGGACGCGAAGTTGACACCCGTCCAAGCATTGAAGGCGGGGCTGATGGTGGACGTTGAGGCGCTGGACGCCGCCACGCAGCAAGCTGTGGCAGCGGAACTGAAGACCGATCTGTCACCGAAAAAAGCGCCGCTGCTCAACGACCCCAAAACGACCATGAAATTGCTTGAGGCCAATGCGGTCATCGGCATGGTCGTCAAAGACTCGAACGGCGATGGCAAACTCAGCATCGCCGATGGCGATAAAGTCGGCGCGAGTTGTGCGCTCTGTCATACCATCACCGATGCATCGGTCTTCAATCTGCCCGGCGGCGGCTCAATCGGGCGGCGGTTGGACGGGCGCGCGGAGCACACGCTCAACGTCGGCGCAATCTTCGCCATGGCTGCCAACTCGCGTGCGCTCTATCCCGTGCTGCAACTTGCACTCACCGCCAACGGCGGCAAGACCATCGGCCGCGCGCCCAAAGGGCTGACGGAAAAATCGAGCGAGAAGGAAGTAGATGCGTATCTCAGCAATCCGGCCTTTTATCCGGTCGGCATGTTCGACGATAGCTTCGACGGCAACGGCGACCCGATGCACAACACGCCGCTCTTCCGCCAAGACCTTGCCTTCCCATACGGCAGCGAAGGCGCTCTCGCCAAGTTGGACAACTTCAGTAACCTCGTCTACACGGGCCTCTTCGACCAGACCACGCTGACCACGCCCGGCGGGCGCGCGTTCCTGCACAAACTCGGCGGCGCGGCCGGCGATGAGATCGCCGACGACTACGTCAAGATTTTGAAAGACACCGGCGTCACAGGCTATCCGTTCGTCAAGGCGACCGCGCATCCCGCGCCCGGCAGCGAAGAAGCGCCGCTCGGCGTGCGCGTGGACAACGCCAAACTGCTGGACATGAATGCTTACTTGGACAGTCTGCCCGCACCGCCCGGCGCGAATGGCAATGCGCAAGCGGTTGCGCGCGGGCGGGAGTTGTTCCGCACGAGCGGCTGTACCGCTTGTCATAACGTGGATCAAAGCAAGTTCGTGCCGCCGTTCATCGTGCCGATGAAGAAAATCTTTCCCGGCGACAACCCGGTCGTGCTTGCGCCGCGCCAGCCGCCGCTCAATCCGGTCGAGAACACGGTGGCCAGTATCTTTGACGACAAGATGGCGGTGGTGAACGCCTCCTTGCGCGGCGAGGAGCGCGGCATCGCGTTGCCCTTGCTGCTCGACCTCGCGCGCAAGCCCGTGTTCCTGCACGACAACTCGGTGCCGACGCTCGACGATCTGCTCAATCCCAAGCGCGGCCCGCAAGCGCCGCACGCCTTCTATCTCGCTGATGGAAGCCAACGCGCGGACGTGGCAGAGTTTCTACGCAGTCTCGACACCGACTCAGCCGGGCGCGCGTCGCGGGGCGCAGAGAGTAGACCAGCGCGCGGACAACAGCCGCGCCGGCCCAGCCTATCGCTCTGGGCGATCTTTCCCCTTTCGACTTGGGGTTGGTCTGGTTGAAGCTCAAGCATGAGCCGTTACCGATTTTGCGATAACGGCTCATGCCCATTTTGACAGAGCGATTTATTGCTGGACTAAGTACAAGGAGAAGGAACATGATTCGGACTAGAAACAAAACGCTCGCGCAGATCGCGCTCGCGCTGACCCTCGCCCTCTCGCTTACCTTGACGCCTGCGCCGCGCATCAAGGCTTCCGACCACATCGACTCGCCGACGATTGCACAGGATCGCGGCAGCGACATTGCCGACACTTACGGTTTCCTCGATCCGAACGACAACTCAAAGGTCATCCTGATGATGAGCACACAAGGGTTCGTCGTTTCCGGCGAGCACTTCGGCATGGTCATCTTCGATCACAACATCCGTTACCGCTTTGAGATCGAGAACACCGGCGATGCCAGTCCGGACTTGTTCGTTGACGTCAACTATTCGCCGGGCGTTGGCCGCCTGACGGCACAAACGGCCACCGTCACTCTTTCCACACAGGAGAACGGCAAAGGAAAAGGAGACACTAAGGACATAAGCGGCAACAACCCGCACAGCCAAACGCTCGTCGTCGGCCCGACCACCATCGCGACGCAAGAGCCGCAACCGATTCCGCCACCGCCGGCCGTTGTGACGACTAATCCGGCCACCGGGGTCAGCTTCTACGGCGGCGCGGCTGACGACCCGTTCTTCCTTGACGACACGGGCGCGAATCGTTTAGTCGCCTCGTCGCTGATGAATCCGGGCCACCCCGATAAGTCCCTGCTGGGTTTCCGCCAAGGACGCGACACCTACGCAGGCTTCAACACACTGATTACAGCCGTCAGCATCCCGGCAGCCTTGTTGCGCGGCAGGGCCAACGTGATCGGCATCAACGCCGTCACGCAACGCCAACAAATTCAAATGATCAGTAACGGCGCAGTCGTTGGCCACGGGGCATATGTTAACGTTGACCGTGACGGCAACCCGCTGGTCAACAACGGTCTCCTGCCAGCCACGCGCAAGGACGAGTACAACGGCGCAACGACGGAGGATGACGCGGCCGGCAGGTTCCAGGCCGACATCATCAGAGACTTGCAAAACTTCGGCACCGACACCGCGCACATCAACGCGATCCTGGACGTCATCCAGCGCCGGGGCGACATCCTGCGCCTCGATCTCAGAGTGCCGAACTTCGGCGCAGGCGGCGGCGACAATCCCGCCGGCGGCTTCGGCCACGTGGGCGGACGGCG
>JBBRYU010000004.1:0-39995 GCA_038237345.1 Pyrinomonadales bacterium | reverse complement strand
CGGCGCACGGGGCGTGCGGAGTTGAGTCTGGTACGCGCCGTCGTGGAGTTGCTGAAAAGTGAAATGAGTCTCTGGGAGTTGCTCAATCATGAAGCCAAACTCAATCTGGAGGCTAGTTTATGAAATGTGTCCCGACATCAGTGTAATCAGACAATTGCCCGTGCCTGATTTGATAATTTGGTGTGGATACTTATCTACATTTGCCCCGGCAACCTTCTCTCTTCAGCTTGAAGTTTGCGGCTACCTATCAGCAGAAACAACGCACTCAGCAGACAAGCGAGCGGAGCTATCAGGAGCGCGTATCGCATCCGCTGAGGGGCTGACGAAACGCCGAACAGGTCGTTGACTTTGCCAATGATCGGCGGCCCAATGCCGTAGCCGATGACGTTGACGGTGAAGAAGTAAACGCCGATGCCGAGTCCTCTGAGTTGCGGCCCGACGATGTCTTGCACGTCGGCGGCAGCCGGCCCTAACCACATCAAGGCCACGCCGTACATGATTAAAATCGCGACGACCAACAATGCGGGAGTGTTGCTGAAGAGGAGAATGAACCACAGCGGAATCGCGGCGAGCGCGCCACAGGCAGTAAAGAGCATGCGCCCGCCGCGCCCGCGCCGTCTGAAACGATCCGCGACGTAGCCACCGAGAATCGTCCCCGGTACGCCGCCCGCGACCGCGAGCGTCCCGGCCATGAAGCCGATAGTGGCGATGTCCATCCCATGCACGCGCGTGAAAAAGGCCGGCCCCCACATAGTCAAGCTGTTGGCTGCTAAGGCGAAGAGCGCGTAACCGAGACAGTGGAAACGGAGCGGCACGGATTTGAAGATGATGCGCCAATCCCGGCTCGTCGTCTCCTGCGGCACACTGCTGGTTGGCGTGGTCGCCGCGCCTGCGACTTCGGTGCGCCCGCGTTGGACTTCGCGCAGGCCGAGCACCATGAGGCACAACACCAGTCCGGGAAAGCCGAGCAGGTAGAACGCCCAGCGCCAGCCGTATGTGCCGGCGATCCAGCCGCCGAGAAAAAACGCGATGCCGCCGCCCGCGGCGATGCCGCTCGAATAAATTGCGCCGACTGTGGCCCGCAGACGCTGGGGAAAATAGTCGCTTAAGAGCGAGAGCGCGGCGGGGCCGAGCGTGGCTTCCCCGACGCCGACCATAACGCGACAGAAAAAGATTTGCCAGAAACCGTCGGCGAAACCGGTCAACCCCGAGAAGAGGCTCCAAACGGCCAGCCCCGCTGCAATCAATAGCTTTCGGTTGACGCGATCAGCCAGCCGGCCGAAGGGG
This sequence comes from Pyrinomonadales bacterium, assembly GCA_038237345.1. Classification (GTDB taxonomy): domain Bacteria; phylum Acidobacteriota; class Blastocatellia; order Pyrinomonadales; family Pyrinomonadaceae; genus QHXQ01. The sequence continues at coordinate 38,708 of JBBRYU010000004.1, read as the reverse complement.
ATGCCGAGCAGCGTGTAGAAGATGACGAAGGAAGTCGAGCCGAGCAGCGCGAGTTGAAAATCGCTGAGCGCCAACTCGCGTTTGATCGGCGTAAACAGAATGTAGATGAGCGAGCGGTCGAGAAAATTCAAGACATAGACGAGCGTGAGCACTCCGAGCGCGTACCACGAATAGGCTGGAACCGCATCCGGCTCATGATCGGTTACCAGCGGCTTCACTATTGGTTCGGCGTGCATAAAGTTGCTTATCGTCTTCGCTTTGAAGTAATGCTCTGCGCCTGACCCGGCGCTTGTTGAAAGAAGCGCCAAATCTCCTCGCTGGCGTTGGGCCCCTTCGGATCGGTGTACGACCCGGCTGGCGCGCCACCCGGCCAAGCGTGCTTCATGTCTTGCACGAGCCACTTTTCCAACAAAGGTTTACCCGCCGCATCATTGTAAACATAGCGCGTGAAGTTATGCCCGTTTGGTACAGTGCCGGTCGTGGTGCTGTCCGCCGTGTCATCAACGCTGTTATTGTCGCGCGCGTCGTCGAGCAGATCGTTAGCCTGCGCCCATTGCATGACAACTTGATCGCCATTGACCGGGCGGACGACTGGATCGAGCGTGCCGTGAAAGACGATGACGCGAACAGCAGGGCGGCGACGCGGACGTGTGGCGCGACCGCTCGCCTTGAGGGGCAGCGCCGCGATCATCGCCTCATATGCTTGTGTCCCTTGCTGATTCGGATCAGGCCCGCCCGATTGCTGCGCCGCTAATGCGCCCGCGACGCCCGCTGCCGCTTTGTATTCGATGCCGGCGCAGACGGCGAGGCCCGTGAAAAGGTCAGGGTAAGTTGCTACCATAACAGACGCCATCGCGCCGCCCGCAGACACGCCGACGACGTAGGTACGAAGCGCATCAACTTTGTGCGTCGCGCGCACGTCCTGCACGATTGCGGCAAGCAGCGATGGCTCGCCAGCGCCGCGCGCTTGATGCGCGGGGTCGAACCAGGTCCAACACTTGTAAGGGTTGGCGGTCGTAGGTTGCTCAGGGTAAACGACGAGAAAGTTGTGCGCGTCCGCGACCGCGTTCATCCCCGTGCCGGCGGCGAAGTCGTCGGGCGTTTGCACACAGCCGTGCAACATCAGAACCAGCGGCACCTTCGTTTTATTGTTATATCGGTCGGGCACCCATAACTTGTACGTCCGCGTGCCCGCCGTATTGGCGACGCTCCCCTGAACCCAACTCCCGGCGTGCGCCGTGTGGGCCAAAATGAGCAGCCACGACATGAGCGTAATGCTCAATGCGAGCTGACGTTTCATGCTTGCATGTTCCTTCATCATTAGGACGACACCGGCAGCAGATTTCGTTCAGCTTGTTCTCTGAGTGTTCGTTTGAGCACCTTGCCTGACGCCGAGAGCGGCAACTCTGCGACAAAGAAGATTTGCTTCGGCAGCTTATAGCGCGCGAGCCGCGTCGCGCAGAACTCGATAATTTCGGCCGCCGTCACCGCTTGCCGCCTGACCACCGCCGCGACCGCGATTTCTCCCCACTTCGCATCAGGCAGCCCGAACATGGCAGCACAGGCGATGGCCGGATGTGTGTGCAGCACGGCCTCGACTTCCGCCGGGTAGATGTTTTCGCCGCCCGAAATGATCATGTCTTTCACGCGCCCGGCGATGTAGTAATAGCCTTCCTCGTCCTGCCGCGCGAGATCGCCCGTGTGAAACCAACCGGCGTGGAGCGCCGCCGCCGTCGCTTCCTCGTTGCGCCAATAGCCGGAGCAGACGTGTCCGCCGCGCAGCCACAACTCCCCGATCTCGCCGCGCTCCACATCGCCGCCGCCGTCAGCATCTACTATGCGCGCCTCACTGTGAAGCATCGGAAAACCTATGGACCCGGCTTTGCGCACCGCGTCTTCCTGTCCGAGGATGAAGCAGTTAGGGCCGACCTCCGTCAAGCCGTAGCCTTGCAGGAACAAGACGCCGCGCCGCTGGTAGGCTTCGATGAGCGGCACGGGACAAGGCGCGCCGCCGGAGAGGAAATAGCGCACGGAACTGAAATCCGTCGTCGCGAACCGGGGCGCTTCGAGCATCAGCTGAAACATCGTCGGCACGCCGAAGAAGATTGTGCAGCGCTGGCGCTCGATTGTCTCAAGCACACGCGCGGCGTCGAAGGCCGGCATGATAACGACGCGTGCGCCGATATGGAGCAGCGGCAGCGTGAGCACGTTGAAGCCGCCGGTGTGGAAGAGCGGCGCATGCACGGTCGTGATGTCTGACTTGACGATGTCCCACGCGAGGTTCGTGTTGATGGAATTCCACGCGAGCATCCGGTGCGAGAGCACGGCTCCCTTCGGATGCCCGGTCGTGCCCGACGTGTAGATGATGAGCGCGGGCATTTCGGCGTCGAAACCTTCCACCTCGATCAGCTTCAGGCTCGAACCTGCCAGCGCTTGTTCGTAACAGACGTGCGCCGCTTCATCGCCGTCGAACGTGATGGTGTGTTCGATACAGCCGCGCCCGCGTAAGTTTTCCACCACAGCGGCGAACGCCCGTTCGTAGAGCAACGTCTGCGGTTGGCAATCTTCGAGGATGTAGCCGAGTTCGCTCGCCGTCAAACGGTAGTTGAGGGGGACGAGCACGGCGGTCAGCTTTGCGGCGGCGAAGAACACTTCGAGGATTTCCGCGCGATTCATCGCGAGCACAGCAATGCGGTCACCGCTTTGCACCCCCACCGTTTCGCGTAGATAGTTGGCGAGGCGCGTCGCGCGCTCGTCGAGTTGGCGATAAGTGAGTTCGACGTCGTGTTGCAGGTCGATGATGGCCAACTTGTCCCGCGAGAGCACAGCGCGGCGCGCGAGCCAATCTCTGACGAACATCTCGCCTCCATTGCGGACGAATCCCGTATAAGTTCGCGGAGGGTGGATGCGGTTTTAAGAGAACGACTATCTCTCTCTAACCGCATCCACCTTCCGCAACCTTAAACTGACTGAGCCGCATTCCGCAGTTTAGAAATTGAGCTTCACCGCGAACTGAACCAAACGCGGGTTGTTGCTCGTCGAGATGATGCGACCGAAATTACCGGGTCTGATTATTTCCCCGGTCGTGGGGTTGAGACTGCCGCCGGAGGCGGCGACGGCGTTCAAGTCGCTGATCGGGTTAGCGAAGTTGACTTGGTTGAAGAGGTTGAAAAATTCCGAGCGGAATTCGATGTTCCGGCGCTCGTCAAGCGGGAAGCGTTTGATGACGGAGAAGTCAACGTTCTTCTGGCGCGGCCCGCGCAGGATGTTGCGCCCGATAGCGCCGATATCCGTGCCCGTCGCGCCCGCGATGGCCGTGCCGCCCGAACTTGGAATCACCGCGCCCGCCACGATTGTGGGGCGGGCGAAGGCCGCCGGATTGAAATAGTAACCGGCGGGGATGTTGCTCATCGCGGTTTCGCGGGTCGCGCCGGGCGCGAAGTTGGGGCGCGCGAGCACTGCGCCGCTCAAGCCGTAGAACGAACCCGCGCCGGAATCCACGATGTCAATCGGCAAGCCGGATTGCGCGGTGATGATTGCGCCGAGTTGGATGTTGCCGAGTAGTGCGCGCCCGATGTGCGCCTCGCGCGCGAAGTTGGGCGTCGGCAGGGCGTAGATGCCGCTCAGGACGAAGCGATGCGTGCGGTCGAAATCGGAGACGCCGCGATTGGCGCGGTTGTCGAGTTGGTTGCAGAGGATGGTCGAGGTCTCGCCGACCGCGCCGGGATTGAGGACGCCACCCGTGCCGGGGCCGCCGCCCTGACCCGAAGCGTTGTCAATGGACTTGGCGAAGGTGTACGAGGCGAGGAACGATAAGCCGTTTGCGAACCGCTTCGTCAGGCTCGCCTGCAATGAGTTGTAATTCGATTGCGCGGTCGATTGATTCTGGAAGAAATTGTTGATGCCCGCACCCTGAATCGGCGCACGCAGCGCTGCGTTCCCCGGCGTGTTGGTCGTGATGACCGCGCCCGTCACACGGTTGACGACGGGGTTAGCGACCGAAGCGAGCCGCGCTTGATTGATACCGATTTGCCGGAACAGGTTGATGCCGTGCGTGCCCACGTAGGCGAGTTCGCCGAGATAATTTTTGAACAGTTCGTACTGCACGCTGGCGTTGTACTGTTGCAGATAGGGTGTGCGGATGTTGCGGTCGAAGAGCGTGCCTGATAGCGCGACGTTCGGGACGAAGGTCGGGAATTGATTTTGTGTCGGCGCAGGGAAGAAGGGGTTCGCGACGGGGATGAAGCCCGGCTCGGTGACGCCCGCGATGCGCGCCCCGAAGACGAAGGTCGGCGGCGCGATAACGTTCAAGGTGATGTACTGGAACGAAGTGCGCGAGTAGAAGATGCCATAGCCGCCGCGAAAGACGAGCCGGTTCGAGGCGAGCGGCGCATATGCAAAGCCGACGCGCGGCGCGAAGTTGTTCGCGTCTTTACTGCGGACGACCGCATCACTGACGTTCGGGACGCTCGCCAAATCGTATTGCGAAATCACGTTCCCCGCTTGCACGAAGCCGCTGCCGGTATTGGCGCGTTGGGTCGGGTCGTAGAGCGTCGGATCGAAGGTGGCAATGCGTCCGCGCGTGTCGGTCGGCGGCAGATCGAGTTCATAGCGCAGGCCAAGATTAAGCGTCAACTTGGGCGTGATCTTGTAGTCGTCCTGCACGAAGAAGTTGTAGTCGGGCGCACGCAAACTGCGGTTGCCAATGCCGCTGCCGAAGATGGAGACGAAGGCGCTGCCCGTGAGGAACTGGTCGAAACTCAAAAAGTCGAGTTGGCCGCGCGTGAAGAAGTTGAGCGTGTAGTTGTTCTCGCTGTAGCGGAATTCAGCGCCGGTGCGAATCTGATGCTGGCCCTTCGTGATGGAGAGCGTGTCGGCGAGCGTTGTCGAAGGCGCGCGGGCCTGTACGTCAATCGTCGGCGAGGTGCCAATGACGACGCCGCCGGCGGCGGGCGCGATGCGAATCAAAGGCAAGCCCGGAAACGCGTTCGCGTTGACGCGATTGATACCAACGCTCGAATCGTTGACGGGTTCTTGCGGCGTGGCGTCCACGCGGATGAAGTTGTAACCGGCACGCACTTCGTTGACGATGGTCGGGCTGAAGATGTGTACGTACTGGAGCGAGAGCAGGCGATTGTTATTCTGCTGGAAGTTGCCGAAGCCGGGGACGTTCGGCCCGCCGCCGAGAAAACTCGGCAGCACGAGTGTCTGCGGCGCGTTCGAGAAGAAGAACTTGCCGGAGAAGGCGTTGCTCTCGTTGTAGCGGTAATCGATGTTGGCGTTGAACTGGTTCTCGTTGTAGACAGATGGCGTTGTGCCGGAGAAGAGTCCGTTGGCGGTTTGCGGCGTCGGAATCAGGAAGTTGCCGCTGGCCAATTTAGTATTCAACAGGGCGAGCGCGGTCGGGTTGATGGCGGTCAGCGCGGGCGTCCCCGCGGCGCGGCGCGAGTTGTAGAGGGCGAGCAGCGTGGCCTCGGAGCGGTCGTTCGTCAGTCCGGGCGTGACGAAGACGTTCGACGACAGACTGTTGATGACCGACGCGCCGTTGCGCTCGCGCGTGCCCTGATACGAGCCGAAGAAGAACAGTTTATCGGGCACGATGGGGCCGCCGATGACGCCGCCGAAGATGTTGCGCTTAAGGATGGGGCGGGCAACGCCTGCGGCTTTCAAGAAAGGATTGTTGGCATTCAGCTTTTCGTTGCGGAAGTACTCGTAGACGCTGCCGTTGTAACTGTTCGTGCCCGACTTGGTGACGGCTTGCACGTTGCCGCCGCCCGAACGCCCGAAGGTCGCGTCGTAGAGCGATGTCTGCACTTTGAATTCTTGAATTGATTCGGGGGCGGGGACGGAGAGCGAAGGCGCGGAATTCGTGCCTTGCGAGTTGGCGTCAATGCCGTTGATCTGGAAGTTGTTGTTTGTGACGCGCCCGCCGTTGACCGAGATGTTCTGCGAGTTGCGCCCGACCGCTGTGTTGTCCGGGAGATACGTGGCCGTGCCGGTCGAGAGGCCGAGTATCTGCGTGAAGTTGCGCGTGGCGAGCGGCAGTTCGGCGACGGTGCGCGCATCGACGACGCGCCCGAGTTGTGAGCTATCGCTCTGCACAATCGGGCCGACCGAAGCGTTGACGACGACGGCCTCGCCGGTCAGTTCGCCCACGGCGAGTTCCACGGGGATGGTCGTCGTTTCAGTGATGGCCACCTTCACGTCTTCAAAGACCGTCGGCCGGAATCCTTGGGCGGAAATTTGGACGCGGTACGTGCCGGATGGCAAGAGCGTAACGGCGTAAGCACCGCTTTCGTCGGTCGTGACTTTGCGCTCGTCGCCGGTCGCCTTGCTCGTGACGGTCACTTCGGCCCCCGCCACCACCGCTCCGTTAGCGTCGCGCACAACGCCTTCGACGTTGCCCGTAGTTTGACTCTGGGCGAACACACCGGCACTGCACACAAGCAGCATAAAAAACACACGCAAGGCAGCCACACATGGACGAGCGAACATAGCGGTCATCTCCTTCGATAAACGGAATTGGACGGTCAAGAGTGGAGTTGAAACAATAACCAGACGGCGGAACTGCTCAGGTGTGTCGGGAAACTAAGCCACGCTCCGCACAGACAACTCGGCTAAAAGATGTAGGCAATCATCGCTCCAAACTTTTTACCCCGCTGGCGGCTCAGCAAGCCCAACGCATTTTGTTCGGCCACGAAACTATAGCGGTTGGCGCTTGCACGTAGCTGGGAGCGCAGGCATCCTTGCCTGCCAACGCGCCGTAGGGCGCGTCCTTATTCGCGCTCCCGCGCTCATGGCAGACAAGGATGCCTGCGCTCCCAGCACCGTGGCCCTGATTGGCTCGGTTACACTCATCTGCAAACGACTATAAAACCGCTGAAAAGTCGCGTTGCGTTTAACTCGCCGGGTTGTGTGAGTGACTCACAGAGGAACAGCAGGGCAAGGGGTAGTTGTTAAGTTTTTGCACACCGGCGTGAGGCGGCTGTTCAATTCCTAAACAGCGGGCAGGCAGTTCTGGCGAGTGTCGGGGCGCTCATGAAACGTTTTCTTTCGGCAGGAAGTCGGGGTCGGACTTACGAAGTTTGGCGTAGAGCGTTGTCCGCGTGATGCCGAGAAGTTCGGCGGTGCGGCTGAGGTTGCGCCCTGTGGCGGTCAAGACTCGCTTGATGTGCAGGGCTTCGAGTTCGTCGAGTGATAAGAATTGCGCCGCTCCCGCTTTGGCATCTCCTGCGCGCGGCGATGCAGCCTCCCACGATTCGACGCCGCCGAGCGGCAAATCGTCGCCGTGGATCAAGTCCCCCACGCAGAGGATGACGGCGCGCTCAATGACGTTCCTGAGTTCGCGGATGTTGCCGGGGTAGTTGTAACTCACCAGCATCGCCTCGGCTTGCGGCGTCACGCCCTGCACGCGCCGGTTGAGCTTGGTGTTGAAGTGCCCGATGAAATGTTCGACGAGCGGCAGGATGTCCTCGCGCCGTTCGCGCAGCGGCGGCAGCGTCAGCGGCATCACGCTCAAACGATAAAACAAATCTTCGCGAAACCGCCCGGCTTTGACTTCCTCTTTCAGATTCTTATTCGTCGCGGCGACGAGCCGCACATCTGTTTCTTTTTCTTGTGTGCCACCGACGCGTCGAAACTTCTTCTCCTCCAGCACGTGCAACACTTTCGCTTGAATCGAAGGCTCCATCTCGGCGATTTCGTCGAAGAAGAGAGTCCCTTCGTGCGTCAACTCAAGCAGTCCCGGCTTCGCGACGACCGCTCCCGTGAACGCACCCCGCTCGTGGCCGAAGAGTTCGGATTCCAGCAACTCGCGGCTGAGGCCGGCGCAGTTAACCGTGACGAAGGGCTTCGCGGCGCGGCCCGAAAGGTGATGAATGAGATGGGCGATGACGCCTTTTCCGGTGCCGGTCTCGCCCTGGAGTAAGACGGTGGTATCGGTCGGCGCGAGTCTGCCGAGTACGGCGTGGAGGCGCGTCACGCCGGCCGCGCTCCCCTGAAAATACTCGGCGACGAGACGGTCTTGCGCCAGTCCCGTCAGCAGACGTTCGCGGCGCGTCGAACTCTCTGCCAGCGTCTTCGAGACGAGGATGAGAAAGGCTTCCGGGTCGAATGGTTTCGTGAGGAAATTCTCCGCGCCGTTCTTTAACGCCCGGATGGCTGTTTCAATCGTCCCGTGCGCGGTGAGGACGATGACCGGCAGCGCATCGTCAATGGCCTTGATGCGGGGCAGGAGATCAAGCCCGTCCGCGTCGGGGAGGCGTATATCAAGCAGCACTAGATGCGGGGGCGTATTCGTGATCACCGATAAGCCTTGTGCGCCCGTCTCCGCTTCCAGCACGCCGAAGCCCTCCCCTTCGAGCAGGCTCCGCACGCCGAACCGAATCGAAGGTTGATCGTCAATGACGAGAATTTTATTTTTACTTTGCATCCGCTAATCAACGACGAAGGTTTATCCCGAGCGGCAGGTTGATGACAAATTGCGTGCCCGCGCCGGGTTCGGAGCGCGCGGCGATGCTCCCGCCATGATCGTGAATCGCTTTGCGCACGATAGCCAGTCCCAGCCCCGTGCCCGTGGCGCGCGTCGTGTAGAACGGTTCAAAAATTTTCGGCAGTTCGCCGGGGGCGATCCCGCTTCCGGTGTCGCTGAGTTCAATCCTGATGCCGGCGTAATCGTCCCTGCCGTGTGCGTCGCGCCCATTGGCATCTGCCGAGACGCGGACGGCGACCCGCCCGCCCGGCGCGGTGTGTTGCAACGCATTGTCGAGCAGGTTGGCGAAAACGCCGTGCATCTTGCGGCAATCGAGATGCACGCCCGGCAGATTCGGCGGACACGTGAACTCAAGTTCGACGCCTTTGTCGGCAAACTGCGCCCGCCGCTCGCCCACCGCTTCATCGAGCAATTGCCGGACAGACGCCGGATCGCTCTCAATCCGGTTCGGGCGACTGTGCTCCAGCAGTTGTTCCATCAGATGGTTAAGATGTCCGGCTTCCTTGAGCACAACGTCAATGAATGGTTGGAGCGCTTCTTTATCGTCGAAGCGCCGCGCCAACGCGCTGAGCGTCGTCGTGATGCCGCACAATGGATTGCGCACTTCATGGGCGACGCCCGCTACCAACTCGCCGACGACCGCTAGTTGTTCGGAAATTTTCAATTGTTCGGACAGGCGCTTCTGCTCCGCGACATTGCGCACGATGCCGAGATGATAGACCTCGCCGCTCGCCTTGTCAGTCACGACGCGTGCGCTCAAGCGCGCGGGCAACGACTCGCCGGACTTGCGCCGGAGTTCGCATTCGACATCAAGCACCTGACCACGCGCAACGAGTTCAGCGAGCAGGCGAGTTCCGACGGCAGCATCGGCGAACACGTCCGCGCTGAGATGCGCGCTGATGAATTCGTCCGCATCCGCGTAGCCGAGCATCGTCCAGAGCGCGGGATTGAGCGTCACGAAGCGCCCGTCGGGGGTCGCGCGGTATAGCCCGTCGAGCGCGCTCTCGAAAATTTGCCGGTGGCGTTCTTCGGAATCGCGCAACTGTTCGAAGAGTTGCGCGTTGGCGAGCAGGTGCGCCGCCTGCGCCGCGAAAATCGTGACGAGCCGCTTGTCGTCTTCGACGAACCCGCCCGCCTTGTTCATCACTTCAAGCACGCCGAGTTTGCGGTCGCCGGCTTGCAGCGGCACGGTGAGGATCGCCCGCACGCCGATCATCTGCACGGCTGTCTGGCTGATGAGCGGATCGGCAGCGACATCATTCGTCATGTACGGCTCGCCGGTCGCGAAGACGGTGGCGGCGATGTTGCGCTCATCCAGACTCGAACGCAGCAAACGCACATGCTCGTCGCTCACGCCGTAAGCCGGGAGTTGCGCGTAGATGAAATGTTCGCGTTCCTCGTGCAGCAGGATGACGCACATGTCGGCGTCGAGCAGGCGGGCGATTTTCCCCGTCAGCAGTTCGCAGATGCGCGACACTTCCGTGCCCGTGCCCATCATGAGCGAGATGTGATAGAGACCGCTCAACCGTTCAATGTCGCGCCGTAGTTGGCGCGCGGCGTGGTGCAGCCCAACGGCCAGTTGCCCGACTTCGTCCTTGCCGTGTGCCTCCACCGGCTCGAACGTCCCGCCGCCGCCGAGGCTGCGCGTCACCCGCTCCATCCGCCGCAATGGTTTAATCACGAACCGGAACACGCCCGCACTTGTGATTGCCGCCGCGACACACAGCGCCGAGAAGCCGACGAGCGAGACGGTTCGTATCGCCCGCAGTTGCGCCTCGTTTGCAGTCGAGTTGCTCAACCAGTAATAGGCGATGAGGATGAGGCATAAGCCGGGCAGCCACCCGAACGAGAGTTTAAGGAGCAAGCTATGTCGTGCTTGATAAAGCCGCGTGAGCAGCGCGCCGCTCAGGTTCGCACGGGTCGGGTTGCGGCTTTCGATCTCCTGAATTGCCCGGATGGCTTCGTCGCGCGTCGTGTAAATATTCGATTCTAAATCCACCGCCGCGCCGAGATAGCGCAAGACCGAACGTGTCAACCCGCTGGACGAGTAGCGCACGGTTGAGACGGAGTAACGATCTGACAACTCCTTGATGCGCTCGCCGTAGTAGTCAACGATGTGGGGCGCGATCTCCGTGCCCTCGTAGTTGACAACGGAATAGACGCGCCCGCCCGCGCCCGCCGCGGCTTCGCCCACGAGTCGCGCCATTTCGTCCACCTGCGCGCGGCTCTCGATGCGGAAGTCGGCGAAGTTGATGAACAGGATGTTCTGCGCGCGGTCGAGGGTGAATCGTTCTTTCATTTCGTGACTTCAACTTGACAAGCGGCGGCACGGCTCACTACCGTTGCCCGATTTTAAGATCCCTGTCGAGGACACATAGCTCATGAACATCAAGGTTGGCGATGTCGCCACGATGACGAAGACGATTAGCGACGAGAACATTCACGCCTTCGCCGACATCATCGGCGATCACAACAGCGTGCATCTGGATGACGAGTTCGCTAAACGGACGCGCTTCGGTCGCCGCATCGCGCACGGCATGTTGAGCGGGGCGCTCATCTCCGCCGTCATTGGCGAACATCTGCCCGGCCGGGGCGCAGTTTATCTTAGTCAGACATTCAAGTTCGTCGCCCCCGTCTACCCCGGCGACACGATCACGGCGCGTGTGACGGTCGTGAAAATCAGAGCAGACAAAAACATCCTCACGCTTGAGACCGTGTGCGCGAAGGAGAACGGCGAAACGGTCGTCACCGGCGAAGCCGTTGTTTTGGCCGATCCGGTTCAAGCGTAAAGGCTCTCCAACATCGCCCCGTAGCGTTTGGTCACGACGGCGCGCTTGACCTTCTGCGTCGGCGTGATCTCGTCCGCTTCGATGCTGAAATCATGGTCGAGGACGGCAAACTTCCTGATGGCCTCGGTCTGCGACACCTTGTTGTTCACCCTGGCGACGATTGTTTCGATCAATTGCCTGATTGATGGATGCTGCGTCAGTTCGCCGAAATCTTGCAGCTCGATATCGTGCGCGCGTGCATAGCTTTCGAGTTCGAGTTGATTGAGCGTGAGGAGCGCGACGAGGTAACTCTTATTGTCCCCGTAGACGAAAGCATGACTGACGAGATGATGCTCCTTGAGCAAGTTCTCCAGCGCCGCGGGCGCGATATTCTTCCCCGTCGAGGTAACGATTATTTCCTTTTTCCGCCCGGTGATTTTCAAGAATCCAGCCGCGTCCATCTCCCCTAAATCGCCCGTCAGCAGCCAACCGGCGCGGAACATCTCGGCGGTCTGCTCCGGCTCCTTGTAGTAGCCGGAGAACATCATCCGACTGCGCAACATGATTTCGCCGTCGGCCGCGATCTTTATTCCGCAGCCCGGCATCGGCGGGCCGACCGTGCCCAGCCGGTAAGCGTCGGGCCGGTTAAAAGCGGCGCAAACATTTTCAGTTAATCCGTATGCTTGCAGAATGGGTAAGTCGAAGGCGTCGAAAAATTCCGCCACATCATTGGGCAGCGGCGCGCCGCCCGATGTCGCCAGACGCAAGCGCCCGCCGAAATAGCTTTTTACTTTGCCGATGACCGGCGGGGACTTCTCCGCGTACTCGACTTGCAAACTTTGCGGCACAGTCTCTCGCGCCTGCCGAGAGCGGCTGATCGTCCTGCCAAGTGCGAGGACTTCATCGAATCGCTCGCGTTCTTCCGGCGCGGTCGTTTCCATGTCGGCGATGATGGCCGCGTGGATTTTCTCGAAGAAGCGCGGCAAGCTGGGAAAGACCGTCGGCTTCACTTCCGCGAGGTACGCCCACAGCCGGCGCGCATCGTCCACGAAATAAGCCGCCGCGCCCGCGTACAGCCGATTATAGAGACCGGAGATGCGCTCGGCGACGTGGCAGTAAGGGAGATACGAAAACATCACATCCTGATCGTTTAGCGGGATCACGCCGCGCAACGATTCGACGCTGTTGAGCACGTAGGCGTGACTGAGACACGCGCCCTTCGGCATGCCCGTCGTGCCCGACGTATAAACCATGATCACCGTCTCGTCTGCCTGAGCCGTCAGCGCGCGTTTCTCAAGTCGCCCTTGTCCCGTCCGGCGGTGCGCTCGTCCTCTGCGCAAAAACTCTCGATACCCCAGCACGTCCGCGTGCGCCGCAGTCGCCGTCGTAGCTTCGTCGAGGACGATGATCTGTTTGAGTTGCGGCAGTTGATGACGAACTCGCAGAACCTTATCGAGTTGTGTGGGTGAATCGACAAGGACGAAAGCGGCGTCCGAATGGTTGATGATGTATGCGCACTGCTCGGCGGAACTTGTCGGGTAGAGTCCGCAACTGACGCCGCCCGCGATGATGATTCCAAGGTCTGCGACCACCCATTCCGGGACGTTGCCCATCAGGACACACACGCTCGCCCCGCGCTCGAATCCGCTCGCACCGAGCGCATACGCGAACTCATGCGCTTCCCGGTCGAAGCGTTCCCAGGTGATGCCTGTCCACCCTTCACCCTCGCGGACGTAGAAGACATCACGACCGCGATACTGCTCAACTCGCTCGCGGAACAGCGTATAGATGTTCGGGTACTTCATAATAAAGTGACGAGTGCCAAGTGACGAGTGCCAAGTAAGAAGCTGTTTTGCTTGGCACTCGTCACTTGGCACTCGTCACTGTTTTTCACCATCGAAATGCCGCGCAGGCCATATTCAAGCCGCCGCCTGACGCGCACATCACAACCACTTGGCCGCGCTCAAGCTTCCCTGCGCCCACCGCGTCGTCCAAGACCATCGGGATACACGCCGAACCCGTATAGCCCCACTTGCCCATTACGGTGTGCGTGCGCGACATGGGCAATGCCATCGCCTCCATCACGATCTTTATCGTGCTCAAGTTGACCTGCGTGAACAGGAACAGCGCCACGTCGTCAATGGTCAATTGACACTTGTCGAGCACGTCGCGGACGATACGCTGCCAGCCTTCGATGTTCACTTCCGGCGGGTACTTCTTGGCGAATCTAACTTTCGTGTAAAAGTTTTCCGCGAGCACACGCTCGTCAATCGGCATGTAAGTACCACCCGCATAGACGCCCATGTGGTCGTGATACCTGCCGTCGGCGACGAGTTTCGCGCCGAGGAAGCCCGGCACGTCGGCAGCGACTTGGACGACGACTGCGCCCGCGCCATCGGCGAAGATCGTCGCAGTCTTCTTCTCCGTCCAGTCAACGAACTTGCTCATCGCGTAAGCCCCGATCACAAGCACGTTGCTGTAAGCGGCGTCGGCGATGACATACTTCGTCGCCGTGTCGAGGGCGGTCACGAAACCCGCGCACGCACAATTGACATCGAACGTGCCCGCGTTCTTCGCGCCCAGACGCTCCTGCACGACCACCGAGGTCGCGGGTGAAAGATACTCAGGCGTGTCAGTCGCGAGGATGATGAGGTCTAGGTCTTCGGGCGAAACGGTCGCCGCTGCGAGCGCGCGCCGGGCCGCCGCCGTCGCGAGGTCAGCCGTACTTTCATTCTTCGCGCAGATGTGACGCTCGTTGATGCCGACGATCTGGGAAACGAAGTCGTTGATGTTTTCGCCGAGCATGCGGCTCAGGTCGGCGTTAGTCAGCACTTGGTCGGGCACGTAAGACCCCGTGCCGGTGATTTTAGCGTAGCGCATTTTGCTTGTGTGCCCCGTGTGTTTGATTCCGAACGTCTGGAATTAAGGTTGAGATGAACGAACTTGATTGATGGACTCGACGACGGCTGCGTTGAACGCTGCCGCTTCTTCGATGAAAAACATGTGGCTGCCGCCCGGAATCACCACTAATTTCGCTTGCGGTATCGCGGTGGCGAGGTTGACGGAATTTTCCATCGGGACGATGCGATCTGCGTCTCCCGTAATGACGAGCGTCCGCGCTGTGATTCGAGAAACGCGCTCATCCGCGTCGTGCGCTTGTCCGGCGCGAACTTGAGACAGATATACATCATCCGGCACAAAATTGGCCAAGCGCATCTCGATCACTCGCTCAACTTCTTCTGAATGTTCAGAGGCATAATGTGGGGCGAAGGATAGCAACAAGTTTTGCCGGATACGCTCGTCAGCGTTCAGCTTAAAATTCGCCGCGTACGCTTCCATGATGCTGGCGTCGGGCGGGACGTGCCGCGCCCCGCCTGCGCTCGTACAGCACAGCACAAGGCTCATTGTTTCTTGCGGATAGGCGAGCGCGAACTCCTGCGCGACGAAGCCACCGAGCGAAGCGCCCAAAACGTGCGCTTGTTGAAGTCCGAGCACGTCCAATGATTTCGCAAGCGTGGCTGCCAGCGAGCAGGTTGTAAATGCTATGTCAGATGTGGCTGACCGCCCGACGCCGGGCGGGTCGAAGACAATCGTGCGAAAAGATTCGGCGAAGGCGGGCACTTGTTTGAACCAGAGCCACAAGCCCGTGCCCAACCCCGGGATGAGCAGCAACGGCTCCCCGTCGCCGTGAATTTCGTAATAAAAATCGGTGTCGTCGATGTTAATTGTTGGCATTGGAAAGCGGCGAGTTCATCCGTCATCTTAGCTAGAACTATAAAACAAGTTACTATAAATGAAGCGGGCGCGTAATTGCTCAGGGGGCAGGCATCGCTTGCTGCCTGCAATCATGGGGATATATGACAACATAGCTTCCATGCCCCCGCCCAACTGTTGCTCTTAGGGCCACAGGCTAGAGCAAAGTACATACAGGCAGGCGTCGCGCGCAAGCCCGATCGCCCCCCCAAGTTGAAGAACCATGAGCATCGCCGGGCGGATCGAAGAGTTGTTTTACAGCAAGATGCCGATCACCTGCGCGATGGGCGTCGCGGTCGAGTCCTATGATGGTATGCGGCTCATCCTCACCGCGCCGCTCGCCGCGAACGCCAATCATCTCGGCACGGCCTTCGGCGGCAGCATCAACACGCTGGCCGTCCTCAGCGGTTACGGGATGCTCTGGATAGAATTGCAGGATACCGAATGTCATATCGTCATCCGCGAGAGCGCGATCTCCTACGAGCATCCGGTGCGGGGTGAACTGCGCGCGGTCTGCGTCCGCCCGGAGGCGGACGCGTTGGCTGCGTTCAAGAGGAGATTTCATCAGAAAGGCAAAGCGCGCATCACGCTCGCCGCAACTATCGAAGCGCAGGGCACCGTCGCCGCGCGCTTTCGGGGAATCTTTGTCGCCTTGCGCTAGCGACTCTAGCCCCTAAGTTGTTGGGCACCTAGTCTTCGTGATCCGGGAGCAACAATGCGTTCGCAATGGGCATAATTGAAGTTTTGATTACGTGCTGATGGGCCGGGTGAAAATAAATGTGTGATCTGGATTGCGGAGCACAGGGAGGCAAAAGTTCTGATGCTAACTTTACGAGGAACTTCTTGCTAAGACTTACAGGGCCTTCAGTGCTCGGGATATTTATGACAATCATTGTTCTTTTCTTTCTCACTGTTCCAATGGTGAAGGCGCAAATGTCTTTTGCGCTTAACCCGACGAAGCAAGACAGCAGGGTTACGGCGGCCCTTCCGGGACAGGCAGACGCCCGTACACTTGAACCCGGCAAGCCGTTTGCAAGGGAGATTAAGCCGGGCGAGACGCATTCCTATTTCTTAAGATGTGACGCGGGTCAGTTCACACAGATCAACGTTGAGCAGCGTGGGAGCAACGTCGGGGTAGCTCTATTCGGCGGTGACAGTCGGCTTATTCTGAGTTTGAACAACATAGATGACACGGAGGGAATTGAGCGACTTCCAGTGCTGACAGATGTTTCGGGCGTTTACCGGTTGGACGTTAAATCATTAGGCAGAAGGTTTGAGGCAGGGCGCTATGAGGTGAACGTCTCCCAGCCGCACGCCGCTACGCAGCAAGATAAAGATTACGCAGCCGCTGAGATGTTGCTCCAAGAGGCGCGGCGGTTTGTAGGCCAAGGAACAGGTCAGTCAAAGCGCAACGCGATTGGCAAGTACAGTGAGGCGCTGCCGCTCCTGCACTCGACAGGCAATCGGGAGCGGGAAGCGACTGTGCTCAACAACATCGGGGTGTTTTACCAAACGCTTGGTGAACTATCCGACGCACGCGATTTCTACAATCAAGCGCTCGCCCTCCGAAGAGAGATAGGTGATCGCCGTGGTGAAGCCATCTCGCTTGATCTGCTCGGCTACGTCCACGTCGCGTTAGGTGAGATCCAGAAAGGGCTTGATTTTTATGACCGGGCGCTCGCGCTTGAGAGAGCGGACGGAAGCCGACGTGGAGAAGCCATCACGCTTTCAAATATTGGCTCTGTTTATTACGACCTTGGTGAACCCGAACGCGCGCTCGACTTTTACAACCGCTCGCTCCCGCTTTACAGGGCTGTCGGTGGCCGCCCGCGAGAAGCACTGGTGCTCACAAGCATCGGCTCCATCTATTTTTCGCGGGGCGAGAATGAGAAGGCGCTTGAGTTTTACGAGCGCGCACTCGCTCTTCAGCAAGCGCTCAACATCCGCAACAGCATCGTTTACACGCGTCTGCAAGTCGGAGTTCTGTACGCCAAACTGGGCGAGAAAGAAAAGGCGTTTGATTATCTCAAGCAAGCGCTCGATTTCGGGCGAAAGACCGACAATCGCTACACAGAGGCCGAAGCCCGCACAGTCATCGGCGAGGTTTATTACAACGCGGGCGAGAAGCAGAAGGCGCTCGAATATTTCGCTCAAGCGCTCCCGCTGCGGCAGGCGAGCGGAGACCGACAGGGAGAAGCCCGGACTCTCTACTGGCTCGCGCGCAGCGAGCATGACCGGGGACGGCTCGTGGAAGCCCTCGCTAACATCGAAGCCGCTCTTCGCATCGTCGAGACCGTGCGCGGCAGAATTGCCAGTCAGGTGTTGCGTGTCTCCTACTTCGCAACGATGCAGAAGTACTACGACTTTTATATTAACTTGCTGTTCGAGCTGCACCTGCAAGACTCTGCCGCCGGTTATGATCAAGCGGCCTTGCACGCCAGCGAAAGTGCGCGTGCGCGCGGATTGCTTGAGCTGCTCCGGGAAGCGCGCGCGGATATTCGCCGCGGCGTTGACCCAGCGCTGCTGGAGCGCGAGCGGGCGCTACAACAACAACTCAGTGCGCACGCCGAAGAGCAGTCGCTACTCTTGAAAGGCGAACACACAAACGAACAAGCCATGACGCTCACCGGAGAGTTGAACGCGCTCACAAACGAGTACGACGAAGTACAGACGCGCATCCGAAAGATGAGTCCCCGCTACGCCGCGCTGATGCAACCGCAGACACTCGCACTCAAAGAGATTCAGCAAGCGCTCGATAAAGAGACGCTGCTGCTTGAATACAGGTTAGGTGAAGAGCGCAGCTTTGTCTGGGCTGTAACGCCGACAACCATTAACATTTACCAACTCCCCGGTCGCGCTGAAGTGGAGAAAGTGGCGCGACGTTTTTATGAACAATTGACTGCGCGCAACGAGCACCCGCAGGGCGAGAGCGTACCCCGGCGCAGGGTCAGGCTGGCGCAGGCAGAAGCCGAGTACGCGCAGACTGCCGCTCAAATGAGTCGCACGTTGCTTGTCCCCGTAGCCTTGCATTTGAAGGCGAAACGCTTGTTTATCGTCAGCGATGGCGCGTTGCAGTACGTGCCTTTTGCCGCTCTGCCGGAACCGGATGATGCGGGCGGAAGGATAAGGGATGAGAGAGGAAGTCATGCACCTTCGCCGACAAGCTCTCATGCTTCATCCTTCATGCTTCAACCTTTAATCGCCAGTCACGAAATCATTAGCCTGCCCTCGGCGTCGGTGATTGCCGTATTGCGAAGTGAACTTTCCGGGCGTCGCCCAGCGCCAAAGGCAATTGCGGTGTTGGCTGATCCGGTTTTTGATAAAGAGGATGTGCGAGTAAAATTGCCGGGCAACACGGGACGGGTCTCCCCGGTAGTCCTGTCGCCTCAGTCGGCTACGGGCGGAATGATAGGCGCAACCAAAGGCGCATTCAGTATGACGCGCTTGGCTTTTTCCCGGCGCGAAGCGGACTCTATTCTTGCGGCTGTACCGGCCGGAGAGGGGATGGGCGCGTTTAACTTCGAGGCGAGCCGTGCCACCGCAACCAGCCCGGAACTGGCGCAGTACCGCATTTTGCATCTCGCGACGCACGGAGTCCTCGACAGCCAGCGCCCGGAGTTGTCAGCTATCGTGTTGTCGCTCGTGGACGAACGGGGACAACCGCAAAACGGTTTCTTACGGCTGAACGAAATATACAATCTCAATTTACCCGCCGACCTCGTGATGTTGAGCGCCTGCCAGACCGGACTCGGCAAAGAGATCAGGGGCGAAGGCTTGGTGGGGCTAACAAGAGGTTTCATGTATGCGGGTGCGGCGCGCGTCGGCACGAGTTTGTGGAAAGTGGACGACTCGGCGACGGCTGCGCTGATGGGACGTTTTTATCAGGCAATGCTGAAGG
Source organism: Pyrinomonadales bacterium (assembly GCA_038237345.1). Taxonomy (GTDB): domain Bacteria; phylum Acidobacteriota; class Blastocatellia; order Pyrinomonadales; family Pyrinomonadaceae; genus QHXQ01. The sequence continues at coordinate 19,798 of JBBRYU010000004.1, read as the reverse complement.
AAGGAAAATCGCCCGCGGCGGCACTGAGAGCGGCGCAACTGGATATGTTGAAACAAAGGCGTTGGCAATCGCCTTACTACTGGGCGGCTTTCACCATGCAGGGCGAATGGAAATGAACGAGGCTACGACAGTGAAGATGACGCAGCTATGAATCTCCCACACTTTCACGGCGCACCCTGCGATTCTCTACATTCCTAGAAACATGGAACCTCTGCCCCGCAAGAAGAAGGATTGGATTCTGACGGAGCAGAGTCTAGCCGGATTCTTGTCCGTGCTGGATGAAGACCGGGAGCGGGCCGGAGAGCAATATGAAATCTTACGCCGCAAGTTGGTAAAGTTCTTTGAATGGCGGGGCAGCATGACTCCAGAGGAACTTGCCGATGAAACCCTCAATCGCCTCGCGCGAAAGATTGATGAAGGCGAAGCCATCCATAATCTTTCCGCTTATGTCGGTGGGATGGCCCGCCTCGTGTGGCTGGAGGCTCTGAAGGAACAAGAGCGAGTACGCGGCGCGTTTGATGACCTGCGCGCGGCGAGCCAATACTCTTCACCGCCCGGCTCGCCACAACTCGAATGTTTCGAGTTCTGCCTTGAAAGCTTGTCGCCGGAAAACCGCGCTCTGATCCTCGATTATTACCGCGCAGAGAAGAGCAGCAAGAGCAAGTTGCGAAAGCAACTCGCCGAAAAACTGAGCACGCCGCTTAATGCACTCAGAATTCGCGCGCATAGAATTCGCCTGCAACTCGAAAAATGCGTCGGCGATTGTCTGAGAAAGTCTGAAGAGCATTGAAACGAAATCGCTTCATTCGCCACTTGTCAACGGAGGCTATTTAAGTGTTGGAGAGTGACATGGACAACGAGGAATTGTTGCAGCGTTTCCTGTTCGGCGATTTGTCCGCATCCGAACGCGCTGAGGTAGAAGATCGCTTTCTCGCGAACGACGACTTTTTTCAAGAACTTCTGCTCGGCGAGGATGATCTGATAGATGCCTATGTGCGAGCCGAACTGCCTGCCGCGGAACGCGCGCTGTTTGAGCGGTGTTGTTTGTCCACGCAAAGCGGACGCGAACGCGTTGAGTTTGCCCAAGCGCTGTTCGATTCTGTTTCCGGCCAAGACGCTGCTGCTGTTGTCGCAATGATGCGCGCACCTGGCCGGACAGGCTCGCCGTCATGGTGGCGAGCTTTGTTCGACGCCTTGGCTCGGCGTCGTCCAGCCCTTGGCTTCGCGCTGGCGTCCGTGCTGCTTGTGTGCGCGCTCGGCGGATTATGGTTTTTGACAGATAGGGCGCGCCACAACACACCACAACCAGAGCAAGCTCGCCAGATAAGCCCGCTACCGACAAGCGAATCAACAGCCAACACGCCGGCGGCGCAAGAGCCCTTGAACCAAGCGAAAGTAACGCCGCCGCCCGCGCCTGCCAGAGAGACGCAGAAAAAACCTGCGCCAACTTCGCCGGTGATTGCCACCTTCACGCTGCTGCCCGGTGCTGTTCGCAGCGAGGGCAACTCTAATATATTCGCCTTGTTGCGCGGCGCGAGTGAAGTTCGCCTGCGCTTGGTGCTTGAGGGCGAGGAATACAGACAATACCGCGCGACGCTCTCGACTGCCGAAGGTAGAAAGTTTTGGAGCCGCGTGGTAGCCAAAGGCACTGCAAATAAATCTGCCAGCCTCACCTTGAGTTTGCCCGCTGCTCTACTCAAGAATGACGATTACGTATTAGGCCTTAGCGGCGCGAATGCCAATGGCGAATGGGAAAGTGTTAGCGATTATTCCTTCCGCATCGTCAAGCAATGAACTCTCTCAGCAGTCGTTTCTTTCCTTCAAACATCCCGGCTAACCACGCCCGTCCTGTCATCCCTGCCAGCCACCTACCAGCAGACAGCTAAATCCCAAAAACAAATTGAAATGTTTTGTGCCGGCCCGCCACTAATAAGCGACCGGGCAAAAACTCGAATACGCGCTCAACGGAACAGGAGCGCGCGTGACTCATGCGCGAGGGTTCGCTTCATGGCGTGAAGCGCGCCAGAGGATGTCAAGCGAACGAAGAGACTGGAAAGAGAAAAATAAAAATGAGAACTGCATTACCTCCGAATAAATTATTCGGGCTAATCGGCCTTGTGCTTTTAACGCTCACCCTTACAACCTGCACGGTCAGCGCACAAATAAGAATCCCACGGATTCCCCGACCGCACCCAAATCAACCAACTCAGCCCACGACGCCGACTCAACCGGCGGAACCTTCGTCAACATCGCCCGCGCCGACTGAAGGCAGACGCCAACGTGCGGCCGAGCCGGAAACAACTTCGCAACCCGCCGGCAATTTTATTGATGATGGATACACATGGTTTGAAGCCGTCAGCACCGAGGCACTCAGTGCCCAGCACCGACCCGTCACCACGGGTTGGGCTTTGAGTTCTGAGTTGCGCTTGATCGGCGACTATCCAAAGCGCAGTGGCTTCAAAGTTATCGTAGCTCGTGCCGGTAAAGCGTTGGCGACGACCCATTGCGAAACATATAAATATGATAGAGACGCGCGCCAGTCAGTTCTGAGTCAGATTGTCACCGTCACCTGTTTGGACAAGACTTCGGCGATCAAAGAACTCGGCAAATTCGACGTTGAGATCATCGCCATCAACGGCGACAACGACGCCGAAGCATCCATCCGCAAATACAAAATCGAAGTGCTCAAGGTTGACCGCATCGGCGGCGGGTTCAGCAATCCGCAGCCGGACGCGCCGCATTATTACATCTCGCGCCACGCCGAAGCCTCCGTCAGTTTTCTCTTTCTGCGCCCGAGCCGAGCTTTCAGTTACATCGGTTACGGGGATCGCTCGCCCACGATCAACACCAACACCGTCGAAATTTATTTCAATCTTTCGCCGAGTAAAGAAGGAGAGAACATCCGAGACGGTTATTTGAGTTGTGCGGTTGACGGCAAACATTTGGACCTGCCCGGCGGTCAGCCGTATGCCGATAAAACTGCGATCAGCACCGAACGGCATTACGAGGAGGTTTACACCGACCGGCTCGCACCGGCGTACAAAAACGGCACGCCATATCGGGATGAAATCAGATTTACGATGATGCGGATGGTCTTGCCCCTGACGTTCGGCGCAGACGGAAACCACTCGCGTTTGACGATGAAGGATTATCCGGGCAATTGGCAGTGCAGTTTGATGAGCAACGGCGAAACGTGGCGCACGTGGCGTTGGACAATCGGGCGCGACGGCATGCCCGTCAAGCACGCGGAACAAAACGGCAACGTCAACCTTTCTTACAACACTTATTTAATTGACACGGAAATTCCCGCAGGCGGCAGCGTTTTGGACAAACGACTCGCCCCGACCTCCGCCGCCGGACTCTGCTACGGGCAACCGTGGACTTCAGCCGAGGGCAGAGCGATGGCGGCGAAAGTGCCGACGAAGGGGAATCCGGCTCCGGTTCCGTCAACCAAAGTTAAGTAAAGAAGAAAACAACAATGAAAAGATTAGCTCAAACAATTTGCCATGTGCTTGTCATGCTCGCCCTGACGAACTTCGCGGTCAGCGGACAACTAAGAATCCCGCGGATTCCCCGACCCAGACCGAATCAACCCAATCAACCGACCCAATCAACGTCGCCGACTCAGCCGTCTCAACCCTCGGCAACATCAACATCAGTTGAAGGCACACGGGAATCTGTGGGGCAGCCTGAAACGGCTTCACAGACGACCGGCGGCAGTTACGTTGATGATGGCTTCACGTGGTTCGAAGCTGTGACCTCGCACGTCCTCGACGAAAAGCACATGGAGGTTCCCACCGGCTGGGCTTTGAAATCGTCGGTGCGGGTGATGGGCGTCTATCCGGCACACACCGCATTCAAGATTGTCGTGTCCAGAGCGGGCACGCCCGTCGCGACCACTCGTTGTGAAGCCAGCAGCTATAACATTCCCGCAAAAAATCCGGCGGACGTGAGCTTCATCTACGTGGACGGATGTTGGGCTTCCAAAAATGCGACAAAAGAGATGGGCAAGTTTGACGTTGATGTCGTCGTCATCAACGGCGGCACGAATGCCGAAACATCCGTCCGCAAATACAGAATCGAAACCCTCAAAGTTGATCGCGTGAACGGTCAGCAGGGTAAGTTATTAAAGGCTGAAGCGCCGCGCTACTACATCTCGCGCCACGCCGAAGCTCCGGTCAGCATCCTCTTCCTTCGTCCCGCCGGTGCTTATGGTTATGTTCTGTCCGGCGAAGCCCGCAGAACGACGACTTTGAACCAGATGGAAATCCTGTTCAGTCTGTCGCCCAATGAAAAAGGGAAAGTGCTTGGTGTCTATAGCGTGCGCTGTTCGGTGGACGGCAAACGGCTCGAATTGGGCGGGGGCAATCAAGGCGACGTGATGGCTCCCCTGACCGCGCGACGTTACGAGGAGATTTACACAGACCGGCTCGCGCCCGCCTACGTAACCGGCCCTGTCTATCAGGACGACATCGGATACAGAGTGGTGAGCGTCATGCTGCCCTTTGTCTGGAAGAACGGCAACGGGAACGTCACGATGTCGGAGCATCCGGGCAACTGGGAATGCAGCATGATGGACAACGGCGAAAAATTCCGCACGTGGCGTTGGACAGTCGGGCGCGACGGCATGCCCGCGAAGCACGCGGAACAAAACGGGAACGTCAATCTTTATTTCAACTCTTACCTGCTTGACATGGACATTCCAGCGGGCGGCAGCACTTTAGACAAGCGCCTCGTCCCCGTCTCCGCGACCGAGGGATTCTTCTACGGTCAACCGTGGACCACGCCCGAAGGTCGAGCGATGGCGGCGAAAGTGCCGACCAAAGGAAGTCCTGCTCCCGTCCCTTCAAACAGAATCAAGTGAGGATGAAGAACATGAAACACGCACTCTTATTTCTATTGCTCATCGTCGTCATGGCACTGCCCGCATTCGCACAGGCGTTAATTTTTAATCAAGGCGATACGGTTCAAACTCCCGACGGACGAACGGGCAAAATCGAATCATTTAAGAATCAGGAAATGGCGAAGGTGCGGTTCGGCGAGAATGACACGCAGTATTTTATGCTGACAGACCTCAAAGTGGTGCAGCCGCCGAAGCCGCCGAGAACCGGGCCGCAAGAAACTTTTCACGTCGGCGAGACGGTCGAGGACGAGCGCGGGAAACAACTCATCATCGAATCAATCAACGGCAACTCGGCAAAGGTGAGATACGGAGTCGGCAGATATAACGTCTATGACGAGCCGCTGGAAAATCTGGTGAGCGCGAAGACTGCGGCGCTCAGACGCGAGCAGGCAAAAACGCAAAAAATCGCGCTCGCACAGTTTGAAGATGAGTCGCGCCCATTTTTAGAAACGCTCGCACTGACGGCGCGCGCTTACAATCCGAAATACAGAGAAGCCGCCTCTTTTACAATCAATCCCGCCCTGACCGCGAAGGTAAGAAAAGATTTGGAAGGGCTTCATGCCGTCTGTCAAAAATATCCGAATTTGACCAGCCCACCAAGTGCCGACCCCAACAACATCAGGGAAAATCCCGCCGAGTTGTGCAAGATGGCGGAGAATCCGGCGGAGATGACGGCGAAAGCCACAGGGGTAGTGGCCGGAGTGCGCGGGGAACAGAATATTAGTCGCTGGATAAGGAAGGTTACGGAAACGATGGGACAGCGGGAAGGATACGTCAAAGATGACGTACAGATGCTGCTCTACAACCGCGCCGAGTGGGAGCGGACGGAATTGGCTAGCGTCAGAAAAAAGTACGCTTCACTTGGCGATGCCGTGCCGCCGCAAGTCTTAGCGCCGCTCAACGAAAAAGTCGACGAGTTAAAAGCGCAGATCGCCAGAGACGCGCCGCCCCGCAGTTGGAAGCAGCCGCCATATTCGGATGCTGCGCTGGAAGCAATGGTTAGACAGGCGTATCCGGCGCAATATCCCGGCGTAAAAGTTTTCAAAACAGGAATGACTTTCACGACTTGGAAAGCGGAAGACGATACATCGCTCGTCGGGTCGGGAACCGACTACAAAGTTTATCGCACTACAAAAGGCGCGTATCGCTATAAACTCGGTCTCGCGCTGGTCAAACTGCCGAACCAACCGTTTTGCCAAATCCGCGATTTCCAAGTTCAACAGAACAAAGCCGGCGCGGGCTATTCGGCGGCAAAATTACATCTTCCGCTCGGCTACACGGGGATTTTTGTGAAATGTCAGTAGCGAAACAAGGAATAGCAGTTTGTTTCCTGCTATGCGGTTTTGCGATTTTCGCACATGCCCAAAAAACTACGCTGACGTTGAAAAACGGCAAGGCAACAGTCACGAAAAGTTTTCAGCCGAGAAATCGAGCCGACGCGCATTTCTATTTTCTCAAACTGCGTAAAGGTCAGACGGTTGCGATCAAAGTTGATTCAAATCAGGTTTACCTGTCCGAAGAAAATGGATGCGCGGTGTATTTCGAGCTGTTTGACGGCAAGGGTAAGGCAGTGTTCCTCGGCGATGATCCGGTCGGCATTGATAGATGGGAAGGCGAAATCAAGCAGACCGGGAGCTATCAGATCAAAGTTGCCATGCACTGTATAGAGTCGTTTACGACAAACGAAGTGCAGAAGAAAAAGCCCAACTTCAAGTACTCATTGGCGGTTCAGACGAAGTGATAAGCATTGGGGGGATTCGCAGTCATGAAAAATGTTTCGGTGCTTTATCTGATCTGTATTTTTCTGGGCGCGGGTTCGGTAGCGAACGCGCAAAGCGTGTCGAAATGTTTCCGCGCCGAGTGGTTGCAAGGAGAGCGCGCCGTCAATCTCAAGATTAACGGCAGCAAGGTGACGGGAACGTTCACCGTCGGGAGCGGCGGCGGCGGCGATACTCGCCCCGACGCAACTTACGAATTTAGCGGAACGCTGAGGGGCAACACTTTGACCATCGCGTTTGCCGGTCACAGGCTGCCTGATGTCGCGCCCTCGGAGATGAAGAGTTTGCTTTGGATGTTGGTGAAGTCCGGCGATAGAGAATACTTGCGCATCAAATTCTCCGGCAAAAACTATCAGACGAATAAATACGAAGTTCGCTTCGCTGATTTTGAGTCGTGCGAAGAAAGTTATGCTGTCTTAGCAGGGTCGGCAAAAAGAGTGCAATTCGCGCGGGGGGCAAGTGCGGCGAGTTTTCCGGTGTCGTTCAAAACAAAGGATGAAAGAAATTCCTTTTGGCTGAATATGAAAGCAAGGCAACGAATTACGGTCGAAGCTCCCGGCTGCGGCATCTCGTTTTATTACCCCGACAAAAAAGCATACGAAGAAGGAACGGCGATTGACACGTGGAGTTCAGACGGTTTGCCGCAAAGTGGAGACTATCTTTTTGTCATAAAACCGGTCTTGGAACCGGGCAAATGTTCAGTAATTTTCAAAGTTACAAATTAACTTTGGAGAGAACGGTGAGTGAAAATGCCGGCGACTCCCCCGCACGCAAGTTGGACACACAACTCGAATTTTTGAAACGAATATCTCTCAACTTTACGCAGGTGAGGTGATGATGAAAGCAAAGAAGATCGTCGCTGTCATTCTGCTCGTCGTCGGCATTGGTCTTACGGGGACGGGCGTGTATCTGAGTTATTTCATGGAAGAGCAGACGACTTGCGGCAGGTACCTTGCCGATGCAGAAAGAAAATCAAGCGCGGCAAAAGCTGCGGCGGGAACGCCCGGAGAGGCCGCATTAAAAGAGGAAGCAAGCATTGCGCTGGCGGGCGCGGCAAGCGTGTGTGGTTATGCGCGCCAGAGCAAGCAGAACGGGATGTTGATGATATTGGGTGGTCTCGGCTCGATCATCGCCGCGGTCGCGCTGCTGCTGCTTTCGCGTCGGGCGCATAGTTAAGGCGTAAGAGCATGCGCCGGGAACCTGGTTGAAAAATATGCGACCGGAAGCGGTCAACTTACAAAGCGACGAACTAAGGTCGCCAGGGAGAAACCAACATGAAGAAACTGTTGCTCGGTAGCATTGCCAGCCTCTGTCTGGCTGCTTGTGGTGCAGCGGGCGTTGGTTCAAGTCCGCCGAAACTGGATGTCAAAGTCGGCGGCAAGGATTCGACTTTGAACGTCAAATCCGGCGCTGTTAATTACAGTGCCATGGCTTTTACCGCGCCAAGTAAGCCGGATGTGAAAGTTTCTCTCCACACTATCTATCTCGCCAATTTCGAGATGGATACGACGGGACCCGCGTGGATGAACAAACCTTTAACCGCGCCAGACCAAATGCGCGTTGAGGTTCAATTGACGGGCGAAGACGGAACGAATGAGAAGACGCCTCTCAAAGTGGGGACGTACAGCGCGCAAGCCGAGAAGGTCAACGGCACTCGGTTTGCCAAAGTCCTCACTTTCGCCGACGGCAAACAAACGGAGACGAGGTTTGATTCGTTGATGGACACTAGCGGTAAAAAAGCTGCTGGTGAAGTAAAGATCACGTCCGTGACCGCCGACACCGTGAGCGGTGAAGTGAACCTGACCGAAGGCGACAAATCTATCAAAGGCACGTTCACCGCAAACCTACCAAAGAAGAAATAGTCAGCCCTACCTAAAGCCTGCGCGCGGAAATGCACGGGCTTATATCCCTCGAAGTTTCAGATCGTCGCGCCGCACCGCAGCGGGGCGATGCCTGCCGGGTAAATCGTGAGTCGAAGGCTGCAAATCAAATTTGTGAGGAGAGTCGGCGACAAAGTAAAAGCCATGGTTTTGGGCTCGTTTACTGACGCAACGGTTGTGAGCGTTGACGAGAAACTCGGCAAGGGGGTGGTCAAACAAGATGGTCGTAGGGATGAGCAGTCGGTTGTTTTCGGTGACGTAATGAAACCTTAGGGTGAGCTTAAAAGTTCTCAGAAGCGGCGCAGGTTGCAACTCTCAGGACTAAACGAATTTCGAGAGCGAGAACAGGAGAGAAAGAGATGACGACAATAAAAACACTATGCATGGTTATTGCTGTGGCTTCGCTTTTGACGGCTTGCGGCGGCGGCGCGGCCACAAACACGGGTACAGGCCCAGGAACAAGTTCCGGCACGACGGGTTCAACCTCGGCGTTTGTCGTGAAAATTGATGGGAAAGATGTGCCGGTGGAAATTAAATCCGGTTGGGAGGCGGGGAGTGAGTATTCGGAATTCTCTGGGCCTGGGGGCAAAGTGACGTTGAAAACCGGCTTACAAGTGATTGCGCTTCGCAATTACGAGTATGACCCGAAAAAGAATTACAGCGCTATCAAAACGGATGACGAAAAATTGACTGCGCCCGGACAGATTCGCGTCGTTATCACCCTTTGGGATGAAAAGGGAACGACAGACAAAAAAACGCCGATCAAGCCAGCGACATACGCGAGTGACCATAAAGATTCCATGTCGCTGTCAGCCGTAACAGTCCAGTTCTTTGGCGAGGGCCAAGATCAGGTAAAAGGTCTCAGTTTCAGTGGCGGTACACCTAATAAGGGCGAAGTGAAAATCACTTCGGTGACGGGCGATACGGTGACCGGCGAAATTGACGTGAGCGGCACGTCAGGCGAGAAAGACTTTTCGGTGAAAGGAACCTTCACCGCGAAAATTTATAGACCGTGACGCTCCGTCGGCGGCTGAGATGAACAAGTTCAGGATGGTCCGGGTAAACAAGATGACAAGAGCGCGGGACATCATTCGAGGGATAAAAATACCAGCGACGGCAAGAGTGATTCTTTTGGCGTTGCTAATGTTGATGTGTGTTTCCACGAAAGCTCTTGCACAGAACGCTAATGACAATCCGGCGAATTGGTGTCGCAACGGACTGTTCCCATCCGACGAAGCGGAGTTCAAACTGGCTACGGTGAGCGGCATTAGGGGAACTCAACTTCACTTTTTTAATGATACGGACGGCTGTCCGAGCGCCGATGCGAAGTGCAAACTGAGGAGTTATCTCAGCACAGGGAATCAAGTGGTCGTGTCCAGGCGGTATGGCTCATGGATTTGCAGTTGGTATCAGCCGCGAAAGGGTAGTGAGACAGTTGGTTGGCTCCCCGTGGATAGCTTGGTTATCACAGGGCAAGCCGCAAGTCCTGCCTTTGAAAAGTGGATCGGTCGGTGGAAGTATGACGAGCAGTCATTGAGCATCCGGCGCGATAGCAAATCGAGGGCTCTTATGGTTAAAGGTGACGCCATCTGGCGAGGTGCCGGTGACAATGTCCATGTAGGCAGGGTTGAAGCCGGGGCGTTACCTCAAGGTCATGAGCTTATCCTCATTGAAGAAGAATGTCGGGTCACACTCAAGTTGGTTGGCGATTACATTGTAGCCAATGATAACTCCGAGTGCGGGGGCATGAATGTGCGTTTCAATGGAGTCTATCGGAGAGCGCGATAAGATGCTCCAGTCGCCGCGCGGTTACTCCCGAACTAACATGAAAAATGCTCTGACAATTCTAGCGATACTGATTTGCGCCTGCTCCGTTCCCGCGTCCAGAAATGGAATAGAGGAGCTATCCGTACGCGTCGAGTTGAAGACGGGCGAGCATAGCAAGGACAGTAGTTCTCAAACGACGACGATCACCGTTGCGCGGGACACGATTGTGTGGGAGAGGACTTTTAGCGGGCGCGGGAGGGAAACGCCTCCTTTGCGGAAAGAGTTTAGCTTGTCGCCCGCAGACAAGGGGGATCTACTCAAATTGATTAGATCAAACAATCTGCTTGTGACGGATTCAATCGAGCTTCCGCGAGAAGGTTCAAACTTTAGATACTTTGAGATTTCGGTTGACTTAACCTTGGGTGAAAAGAAAGGCGCGATCAACATCAGCGGGCTGAGAACCGCCGTGAAGGTCAAAGAGGAAAAGCTCTATCAAAATACTCTGAACTTGGTCAGAGTGCTTTATCAAATTATGAACAGTCAGGATAAGAGCGTTCGTTTTGCAGAGTTAATTCTTGAACCAATAAGGCCCTGACAAGCGAAACGCGAAATGAAAAATCGGTTTACCAGAGGGACTAGAGTAGTTAAAGCGGGTATTTTCGCAACAGCTTTAACAACTCAGCATACTCATTGTTCTTTCTCAAGTTGAATCTATACTCGCCCTCTTTCAAGGGCAGATTGAACTTCTCTGAGAGTGATGCCATGAAACTGTTGCAAGCGATGTTTAGCATAACTCCAGAAACTCTCAATACCGTTGCCGTGGTGCGTGCCACGCACGAACTCGCTCTGCCCGTGCTTGACTCTGAAGGGCTTTGCGTAGCCTACGGCAACCGGTCCGTTGTAGCCGCGCCAGCCGTCTGAGTTGAGTCCCCACCTCCGGCGCAACGCGCCCGCGCATAATGGCTTGCCGCAGCACCTTTTTGCAGTCCGGCACAAGCGCGGTGTAAACCTTGCCAGCACGTTTCAAGAGGCCGAAGACGATGGTCTTACCCGACGCCCCGCGACCGCGCTTGCCGCGAACCCGGCGCGCGCCTAATTAAGACTCTGCTACTTCGGCGCTCGCCGGACGAGAGTGGTGAGGCACGTTCGCACGCTTGTGCGATGCGCTGCCTGATTTTGAGGAAGATCGTGGTCACAGTCTTACGGGTCAAGCCCGGCAAGTGTGCGGCAGCGGTGGCCGTCAAATGGAGCGCAAAGAGCCGCAGGAGTTGACGAAATTTCTTAGCGGAAATTCGCGAACGGCGATGAAAAGGGATCGGTCGTTCCATGTCAGTAGTTTAGCACCTCGTTGAAAATGCTTAACTACTCTAGCCCCTCTCTGTGCAGCTGAGTATGGTCTAGTTCGGTTGAGTTGGTACACATTTGGCACTCAAGCTTCTGAAGTCGCGTCGAAGCTGAAGACGGTTCATTGAGAGAAACCGACCTGGCGTAAGAGGTCAACGAAGCGCGGGTCGGCGCGCAGGTTAGCATAATCTGGTTCGACATCAATGGAATGTAAGTCGGAGTCGGTTTCGACGCAGGCATTTTCGAGCAGCGCGAACACTCTAATGCTATTGATAGTCGTTGATGGCGCGCAACTCGCTGTCGTACACGTCGAAGACCGTCACCAGTTTGGTCAGCACCAGCAACTCCATCACGTTCGGGCGCAGATTGACGAGCTTTAGTTGCCCACCCTCACGCTTCAAGGCTGTATAGCCGGAGATCAGTTCGCCCATGCCTGCCGAGTCGAGGAACCTGACACTGGCGAAGTTCAAGAGTACCTTCCGCTGACCTTCATCCACGAGACGGCGCACCTCTCGCCGCAGCAGGGCGGTGCCCTCGCCGAGAGTGAGATTGCCCGCCAGGTCGAGTGCCGTCACGTCGCCGTTTAGTCGCTCGCTAATAGCGAGCTGTTGAGCCATCTGGGGGCGCGCCATGATAGGATTCCTTTCGCACTCAAGGGTACATATGCGCGTGCAGGGAAGGTAGAAATGGTTCTACTCCGAACTTCCCCTTTAGTCAATGAGATTAATACTCTTGAAAAAAAATAAGGCGAGTATCGTCAATGGCAGTTCATCAGTGGTCGTGTCCAGATTCACTGCCGCTGCTCATCGACACAAGCAGGTAATCCTCGACTTTAAGTATTAACACTTGTGCTCTAACGAATCTCCACGACGTACACCATGGTAACAGTCTCACGCCGTGGCATGATTTCGATGTTTGTTAGGGCGCTATGTGTTTGTCATTCTGAGCTGCGTGCCGGCGAGCCTGCGCAATTGACCTTTCCATAGATGGGGCACGTCAGCCTCTCGTAGACTTAGCAAGAGTTATTGACAGATCACTAAACCGGCCATAACCTTCTGCCGCTTAGCATCGAAACCAGCTATGCCAAAGTTCGCAACAGCCTCCCGTACTTCGTCTGCTTTAGATAGTCCGATTTTAGAGTGAGGATATCACCGGATGAGCCATCGTGGTGAGAATGCGCAGACACGCGTCCCACGCCCCGAATACCCTCGCCCCCAATTTGTCCGGCGAGAATGGTTGAACCTCAACGGGGAATGGGAGTTCGCTTTTGATGACGCCGAGCAGGGGCTGCAAGATGGCTGGCAGGACAGGCGCGTGCTCGACAGGCGCATCCTCGTCCCCTTCCCCTATCAGTGTGAATTGTCTGGCATAAACGACAAGGGTATCCATGAAGTAGTCTGGTACGCCCGTAGCTTTGAGATTCCGCAGGAGTGGCACGGGCGTGACCTGCTGCTCCACTTCGGTGCCGTCGATTACCGCACCACGGTGTGGGTGAACGGCAGAGAAGTCGGCCACAATCAAGGCGGGCACGCCCCTTTCTGGTTCGACATCGCCCCTTACGTCAGGGAGGGAGAGAACCGCCTCACTCTGCGCGTCGAGGATCGGCAAGACCCAGAGCAACCACGGGGTAAGCAGTCCGTGTCCGGCGTGCCGAACGAGATTTTTTACTTCTGTTCGACCGGTGTTTGGCAGACCATTTGGCTGGAGCCGGCCCCGCCGATGAGAATTCAGGAACTAAAGATTACACCGTTCGCCGAGTATGACCGTTTCGAATTGAGCATTTATCTGCACGCGCCGTCCGCCCCTTGGCGCATCGAGGCCGAAGTTCTGGATGGTGCCGAGGTCGTGGCGCGTGCGAAAGAGGATCTCCGGGCCGCGGCCGGGCGCCTGACGCTTGACATCCCTTACGCGAAACACTGGTCGCCCGAGTCCCCATTTTTATACGACCTGCGCGTTCGCTTATTCGACGGCGATCAGTTGCTGGACGAGATCGAGTCGTACGCCGGCCTCCGCAGTGTCGAGTTGCGGCAAGGGCGCGTGTATCTGAATGGGGTGCCTGTCTATCTGCTCATGGTGCTCGACCAAGGCTATTGGCCAGAAAGCTATCTGGCGGCCCCGTCTGACGAAGCTTTACGCGCGGACGTGGAGTGGGCGAAGCGTTTCGGGTTTAACGGCGCCCGCAAGCACCAGAAGGTGGAAGATCCGCGCTGGCTCTACTGGTGCGATCGGCTCGGGTTGCTGGTATGGGGCGAGATGGCGAACGCCCGCGCGTGGTCGGCGCGAGCGGAAGAGCGCCTAGCGGCGGAATGGCGGCGCATCATCCGGCGTGACTATAACCATCCGTGCATTATCACCTGGGTACCGGTGAATGAGAGTTGGGGCTTCCCCGGGTTGCAGGAAAGTCACCCCGGGCAGTACGCGTTCCTCGAGCGGATGGTCGCCATCACTCGGCGGCTAGACCCATGGCGGCCCGTGATAGATAACGACGGGTGGGAACACACGGACGTGACTGACATATGTGCCATTCACGACTACACGCCGACTTCCGAGGGGCTGAAAGCACGCTACCGGGAGACTCTGGACGGCGGGCCGCTGCCGGGCACCTTATGGCTACAACATAAGCCGCTCTTCGTTCTCGGCTCGAGTTACCGAAAGCAACCTATCATGCTGACTGAGGTCGGCGGGTTCCTACTGATACCGCAGGAACTGCCCGAAGAGCAGCGTGACATCCTATATAAGTTTTACGGCTCTTTCAGCACGCCCGAGGAGTTGCTGGCGAAGTACAACGATTTAATGCTGGGGCTTTCGTCGCTCCACTTCCTGGCCGGTTTCTGTTACACACAGCTAACTGACATAGAACAGGAGATAAATGGGCTGTTGACCTATAACCGTCTGCCGAAGGTGGCCCCGGAGCGGATCGCGGAGATTCACCGAATGTTCTTTGAACTGGAGCAGAAGGCAGGGCATAAATAAGCAGCGCCTTCTGCAATGCGCAAGAGTGATTGTAATCCTGCCGGTCCGGGAGAACCCCCGCCGGCTAGACCGCTTACTTTGAACTCGCCTTCAACCAGACGCAGACGTTTCCGCGACGATAAGATCGACTATCTCCTCAAAACTATTAGCGCGGGCGAAAGCAGCGCGCTGCCGCGCCGCGCCATTGCCTCGCCTCAGGGTAGCGCTGACTAGCTCGCCAACCTCTTCCCAGTCCTGATCTGCTTCGAGGGCAGCACGTAGATGCGCGAGCAGCCGGCCGACTAGCTCAGGAGCGGCGACGCTCTCCCCCTTTTCAACGTCAATCAGATCTTCGTCCAAGCCGTAACGGGCGGCGCGCCACTTGGCGGCGCGGAGTAGCTCGGGGCGCACCTCTTTGAGCGGCTCCGCCCGCGCAGAGTACTCATAGCAGGTGCGTGTCAGGGCACGCACTAGCCCAGCGATCATGACGGCCTCGTCCACTGTCAGGCACACGTCCGTGACGCGGAACTCGAGCGTCTCGAATCTAGATGAGGGGCGCACGTCCCAGTAGATTTTCGTCGCGTCGCTGATACTCCCCGTCGCGACCAAGGTATCGACGAGCGCGTCGTATTCAGCGCGTGAGCGGAACACCTGGGGCGTGCCGGCCAGCGGCCAGCGCCGCCAGATTTCGGTGCGGAAGCTGGCATAACCCGTGTCCCGGCTGAGCCAGAAGGGCGAATTGGCGGCGAGCGCCAGTAGCGGCGCAAGCCACAGCCGGGCGCGGTTCATCACCTGGATCGCGGCTTCGCGGTCTTTAATCCCCACGTGGACGTGGCAGCCGTAGATCAAGTGCTCGCGCGCGAGTTGTTCATACTCCTCGGCGATCCCGGTGTAGCGCCGCCGCGGCGTGATCTCCTGGTCTTCCCAATGCGAGAAAGGGTGCGTGCCCGCCGCCGCAATGTGGCTGCCTTCCCCCTCGGCCGCGGCGCTCACTTCGCGGCGCAGGCGCGTGAGTTCGGCGCGCACTTCCGCCAAGGTCCGGCAGACGGGCGTACCGATCTCGATCTGCGAGAGGTATAACTCCGGCGTGACTTGGTCGCCCACCGCCGCTTGCGCTCCAGGGAGTATGCGCAGCGCGCGCGGGCGCAACTCGCGCGTCTTCATATCAACGATCTGATACTCTTCTTCTACGCCGATAGTAAACTCTTCGCTCTGCGCCATGAGGTAAGTGTACGATAACTTTGATTTCAAGGGGTATAAATCCGCGCTTGGAGGGGCCACGCCCGGACGTCGCTGCTAGAGGAGGGTAAATGTTAGTTCGCGTTATTGCCGACTACGACCAGAGCGATCTCGGCTTCGCCGAGGTGGTGCAGCGCATCAAACTGCACCTGCCGGACGCCGAGCCGGTGCTCACGCCCGTGCCGGCGGAGGGATCACAGTTTCGTTCCAGCGACCTCTTCTCACAGGCGGCGGGCGCAATTATGTTGGGGCAACCCGACGCGCTGCGCTGGCCGAAGAGTTGGAGCGATCACAAATACCAGTTGTGCCGCAGAATCTGATCGCGTACATCGACGGTTACGGCAACCTGAAAACGACTATTAAAGAGGGCGCGGCCAATGTCCGCTCAGGTGCATGCATCCGCTTACGCAGCGGAGACATGGCGTAGGAAGCAATTGCGAGCGACGGCAGTTTTGCCGTCGAGCCCGGGCAGTTAGCGTTCGCTCCGGGCAGCAGCGGGTGGAAGTCGGTAGAAGGCGGAATGGTTCGTTGGATGGAACTCTGCCTGCGCGGCGGGAACGACTGGGCGGCGTTCGGCCGCCCGGCAGTGGGCGGGCTTATCGAGATCATCGACTTATAGAGTCAGTATCTGATTGGGTGAGTTCGACGGAGGAGCTGTGGAAAGCTTGACTTAGAGAGCTATATGTATGTGATTCCTCTAGCACTAGGGCGCGATCCTGCGCGGTGTCTGTCTCAACCGATCAGTTCCAGTCCTCACAGCCTCCGAACAGCGCAAGCACCACCACCCGAGGGGCCGCATTTGGCACACCCGCTTACCTCCACCTATGTAGGTGCAGTGCGAAATAGATTGAAGCCCTGCCAGAGACTAAACGGTTAACTACAACTTGGCTCGCCGGCCGCTGCCGCGACTTCGAACTGCTTGAGATGTGATAGATCCAGTTGCCACTCGTGACAACTCCGCCTGTGCCACAGCTCAAACGAGCCTTCAAGATATAACTCGGCATCTGGTAATGACCAGCCATTCACTCTCGCCAAGTGAGCCAAGGCTGCGCCCCTCCGCCCGCGCATCTCGGCGAGACCAATGTGCTTCACCTCATGACATGCCGGGCATAGGGCTATGAGTTGCACAAGCGTCTGGATGTGCAACTCGTCGTCGTAGATGAACACCTCGTGGCACTCGACGGGCCACTTCTCCCCTCTGCCCCCACAGGTCTCACACCTGTATCGGGCACGGCCGCAGGTGAGTTTCTTCAACCGCTCCCATACGTCCTTTGAGACGTGTGCGCGGACGTTCTTATACCAAGATGTCTTCGGGACTAGCTCGACTGTTAATAACTGACGCACGCTAACTCCTCAGCCCTGTACAGAGAGAGAATGACGCCCGCTCGGCGCGCTCTTGATCGCCGGGGAACTTGATAACGTCGCTCATATTCACGCGGCCTTTCTCCCGCGCTGCTTGACAGACGTGCGTTTTTTGTGGTCGCTCATTCGCTACAGCCCCCGGCAGCTTGTTGAGCCGGCCCTCAAGCGCGGCGGTGCGCTGCCGGTCGGCAGGCGGCTGATCGGTGGCGCTGTGCCGGCGCAACTCGTCCCTGAGGGCGGCGACGGCAAAGGGGTGTTGCAGCAACTCCCCCGCCGCGCCTGTCTTCAGCTGCGCGATGTCGTGTTCGATGGCAGCTAACTGCCGTACTACCGGACTGAATTCGTCGCTCATCGCACGCCGCCTTCGCGCAACTCGCTTGCGATGTGTTCTTTGATTGTGGCTATCAGGTGGTCATCTGCATAGCGCAGCCCGTCTTCATCATGAAACGTCGCGCAGAGCGGCTGATAGTTGTCGGAAAATTCTATGCACCAAATGGCGCTCTCGGGCGGCCCGCCCGCGACGTTGATACTGAGGCTGAGACCGAGTTCCGCGACCGCCTCTTGGGCGGCCTCTGCCAGCCATTCGTGTTCAGTCTGTGCGAATTGCCTTTCCTGCTCGCTCATCTCTTCCTGCCTTTCTGCTTACTTGTAGCACCGCCGTTGTTGGTGCCGGCTTGCCTTGTGGCGCGTTTTCAGGGCTTGAGTGACACGCTTATTCTGCCGCCTTTCTTGCTCCTCGCCGGTGCTAGTTGGGGCACTGGCCGCAGAGCAGGACTGGCGCTGGTGTGCTTATCTCTTTCTAGCCCATAGACCCGGATGTCATCTTGTTGCACTGTCCAAATCTGTTGCCGGGTAAGCAGATCATGCAAAATCAGCCCCAGTTGCCCGTCTCTGATATCCGCCACCGCTTGGAGATAATCCCAAGTACGCGCGCCAGTTTGTAAAGCGGCAATGACCCGTTGCTGCGGCGCAGCGTAGTTCATCGCAAGCCGCCTTGCTGCCCGTGTTCTTCAAGCTGGAAAGCCGTGCGCCATAGCTGTGCGAACTGTTCATCAGTTTCCGGGAACAAGCTAAAGCTGGCGTGCGCCAACTCTTTGATCTGCTCCAAGGCACGCCCTTGCGCCGCATATTTGTCACTTTGCCGGGCCGCGACGATGGCTTCGGCCGCCAACCGACCGCTGCGGCGCTGCGCCGTGTCATAGTCGATGATGTAGTCCCCGTACGTAGTGCCCTTGTCTGTGCTCATCTGACTTTGTCTTTCTGCTTGCTTTTAGCATTGCCATTGCTGACGAATATTTGCCCTGTGGCGTGGCTTTCAGAGCTTGGTTAGTTGACCGGACTCGGCGGCAACGATCTGCTTGGTTTCAAGCGCACGCCCCAGCAACTCGTCAAGGGCTTGCTCAAGCGTCCAATCGTGCGCCTGCATCAATTCTACAACGTGCTCGATTGTGCCGGGCAGGGCGACCGATTTGCCGCCGGCAAAGTGTTCGGCATTGCGTTGCAGCCAGCCGCACAGCCCGTCATTCGCGCCACCCCTTTGCTCGTTCTTGTCGCTCATCTCACGCTGCCTTTCTACCGCCCCGCTTGCTGCTAGATGTGCCCTTGCTGATGCTGGCTTGCCCTGTTGTGCGTTTTCAGGGATAGCGGCCCTTTTGCACGCTCTTTTTCATCAACTTGTTGAGCCGGCTCAGCATTCCATCTGTATGCTGCCAAAAGGTCGTCGTTGCGTCTGACTCGCGCAACCCTTTTAACTCGGTTCTGAGGACGGCGATGTGTTCGCGGGGCGGCCCCGTGCCCGCGCCGGCGACAGTGCGGCTGATGCTTTCTAGGCCAACGATGGCGGCTTCGATCCGGTCAAGGTAAAGCGTGTGATGTCGGATGAATTCTGCCGCGCGATTGCTCATGCTCACGCCGCCTTTCTGCCGCGTCGCTTCGCTGGCTTACGCGCGGACTCCGTAGCCTGTTTGAAGGCGGTATTCATGGCGCGCGTCGTGTCGGCGGGATTTTTCGGCACCGGGCCGGGCTTCGGCGGCACGAAGTCTTTAACCGCGCTTTCCGGCACAACCCAATAAGACACGCCGATCTCCGGTTGCACCAACTCAGCACCGACAAACCGACCACGCAGCAGCCAGCCGCGCGCCGTCGAATTACTCACGCCGAACCGAGCCGCAATATCTTTTGCGCTTAGCATCTTCTCAGCCATAGGCGAGAAAATAGCACACCCGCCGAGAATTATACAGGGATAATCTTAAGCAGATATGCCACAGACCTAAAGTAAATTCTTAGCTTATGTGCTGATTATTATTGTAATGTTTCTTGGCAGATATGCTAATATCTCGGGCGGGTTAGCTACACCGCAGAGAAGGGAAGCGACACCATGATTGAGTCCCTAACAACCCCTTTTTTCGTGGTAGAGCCGACTCGGATTTCTAAGCTCGACTTTATCCATTTTTAGAGTACCAAAATCTCGGTGGCGTAAGTCTTTTGTTTTCAACGGCAGACTTTTTGAATATCGGTAAAAAACGCGACGCTCAAAAAAGTCTCGCTCAAAGTTAGGACGCTAAGTCTTTTGT
>JBBRYU010000003.1:0-50053 GCA_038237345.1 Pyrinomonadales bacterium | reverse complement strand
TAACTCATGTTACGCAGCGAGAGGCTGGGGATTAAGTTTGACAACTTCAGCATAAGCTGCCTTCAGCGCGGACAAATAGATCTTTGACTTGATCGCAAAGTGACCCACGCCGGTCTTGAGCTTCAAGGCTTCCAGCTTGACGTAAGCGCACAGCGAAGCAAACAGGTGGTTGCGTTGGGTCGTCGTCGTCCGGGTCGGCGACTTCTCCAAACTGGCATTCTGTTTCAGCGATTTGTGATAAACCTCGATGCTCCATCGTTTTTGATAGAGTTTCGTCTGCTGGTCAAATGAGAGTGTCAAATCGCTTGCGACCAGATAGCGCACGCCCACACTTCCATCTTCGTTTGTGAAGACCTCTTTGCTCAGAAGCACGGGGAAGTCCACCTCTTCGAGCCAGATTTGTTGGGTCGTCTCGGCTTCCATCTCAAGCGTTGAGACTGCTTTGTATTGACCACGCTTTTTTTCGTCGCCACTTAAAGCCACCTTGCGGTTCTCTTTGAGCGGCATGACAAACTCTTTATCCAACTGATGCTTGACGAATTTCATGTTCTCCGAGGAAGCGAACCACACGTCATTGAGGACATATTTGAATTTCACCTGATTATGCACGGCGACTCGCAGCAGCATTCGGTAGCGTTCATTCTTTGTGAGCGCGCTCTTGCGCTTCTGTTTCCTCTGCTTCGGGTCGAAATACTCCACCTCCTTGGTGACGAGGTCGAAAGCCACGGGTAAAGAGACTTCCCCGGCATGATAGAGGGCGGTCAGAAAGTTAATGCCTTTGACGATGCGGTCTTTCGAGTGGTCGTAGTGCCATGAGACAAGTTCGTTCTCATCCGTCGAGGGCTTTTCTTCAATCGAGTCGTCAATGATGATAACGCCTGAATCTTGTTCGACTTGGCGCACCAGGGGCTTGACGACGTGCCACAAGGCGGCGGAAGTCTTCGGCTCTGCCGACAGAAAGCGCGTCACGGAATCGTGACTGATCTCATGGTCAAGCAAGCGGGCGAGTCCGGTCGCGGAGGCTTGTCCGAACGAACAGATCAGGTAATCCGTGTAGATGTCCAGCATTGACTTGCTCATCTGTCAAGTTTATCAATGCCCTCGGCTTTGCGTAACATGAGTGAATAAGTTGTTTTGGAGGATTTATGATACAAGCAAAGTTAATGATGATACTGATTTTCGCAAGCGCATTGCTCGGCGCGGTAGCGCATTTAATCAGCAAGTCTTTTCAAGACTACATACTCTCGTTCAGTAAATTCAGGGAAACACCCTTGGGGGAAAAGTGCCTGCCAGCTTTTGAAAATAAAGTCGCAGCCGCAACCAAAGCGGTTGCAGCTTGGGATGTGCGAAAGAAGCTCGCGGAGATGAAAAAGGTTTGCGACATCGCGGCGGTCAGTTCGATCTTACTAATCGTAATCGCGGGCGCAGTCTGTTCGTCGTTGAAGGTACGGCAACCGAACTTTGTATTCGCTCCACTGTTCTACGTTTTTATGACAGCACTTTTCGGCAGACTATGTTTCATATGGACATTCAATCATAAACAAGTGATGCGGGGGCTGGCCATCTACTTCGGATGCGGAATGGGCATCTTTCTATTATTCGTCGTACTGCTGTCTCTTGCCCTTTCGCTCAAAGACCCGCAATTCCCTGCCGCGCTAATCAGTGGCTCATCGCATGATTTGTTTTTTCTGGTGCTCTTCTTGGCGATGTTTATCGTAACATTCGTCGCGCTGTACGCGGGTGCGTGGCTTGTCTTAGGGTCTCCAGTCGCCGTGAGCGGCGCGAGCCTTTGGGTTGCATCCAGATCGGCGGCGTTCATCGTTAGAGGATACAGCGAACACACGCTGATTTACATAGCGACTGCGGCGCGCGTCGTATCATGGGTGATGCCGCTTATCTCGCTTTTGCTGACGACACTGCTTGCTCTTACGGGAAAAGACTGGTTGTTGAAACTATTAAGCGCGTCGCACTGACCGTTTATTCTGTTAGTGCATGACTCTCAGGCATGATAATTTGCGCGAAAGGTTCTGCCTGACACATTCTGCTAAGAGAGTGCCGGCACGGGTCACCTGCGTTTGCGAAGGTGCTGATAACCTTTATTTCGTCTTTGGAAAGAAGAAATCAGGACTACGCATTAAAGAGTGAGCGGCGATGAGCGCACAAATGCAATCCCTTTTTCTTGACCTACTTCGACAGATCGAGTCGGGTATCGTCATATACGAACCCTTCCTTCGCACGCCGGAGAAGCGGCGCGAATTTGATGATATAGTCGCGCGTCTGCAAGAAATGGAACGGCTTGGACTCGTCCGGCGATTGTTCACGCAAACGCGCGCTTCGTCCGGCGATGAACGCATTGATTTTGTAATGGTCGTTGGCGGACTGACCGAAGAAGGTCAAAGATTGTTATGCCAATATCAACCAACTGATCCCGCCAATTAACACGCCCCCTGAGTTCATTTCATAGATGAGTTTTACTCCATTGTTCAGAGGTTATCAGACGCGGGCGAAGTGTAAGTAACCGTTCAGTTGTTTTGAAGACCAGCACCTCGTAACGAGAGCTTTTATCATAGACAGCATTGCAGGTTGTGATTAATCTGTGGGGCAATGTTCAAAGACTTCGGCATCTCTGAGGCAGATTGGAATGCGACACCACAGTCCGTCAAGACGGTGATCGTTGCGCTGCAACATCAAGCGCGGCTCTTGGAGATTCGCTTCTCGGCTTACGAAAAGAAGTTGGCCGCCCTTGAAGCGAAAGATGCTGAGATTGAGAGCTTGAAAACGGAAGTTGCGGCTTTGCGCGAACGTCTCGGACAGAACTCTTCTAACTCATTACAGCCGCCATCGACTGATGCTCCGCAGCATCGGCGTCCGAACCATCGTCAACCGAGTGGCAAAAAGCAGGGCGCGCAAGATGGGCATCAAGGAGCAGGGCGAGCGCTCAAGCGGGTTGAAGAAGTTGATCAGATAGTTGACTTCCGACCTGAGCGGTGTCGTTCGTGCGAACGCAGATTGGTTGGCGACGACCCGCACCCGGCACGTCATCAAATCACCGAGATTCCACCAGCGCAGGCACAAGTCACCGAGTATCGGCGGCACGCTTTATGTTGTGGGGCGTGCGGGACCAAAACGGAAGCGCAGTGGAGCGCAGAAGTTCCCGAGGGCAGTTTCGGCGCGCGTTTGCAAGCGAGCGTAGCTTACTTGACCGGCAGACTCGCCTTGAGTCACCGCGATGCGGTTGAAGATTTGCGTGTGCTGCATGGGGTCGAACTCAGCACGGGTAGCATCAGCGCCATCCAGCGACAAGTGAGCGCGGCGCTGGCCGCGCCGGTTAAGACGGCACGCGAGTTTGCACAGCAACAGGGAGTTAACCATGTGGATGAGACGGGCTGGCGCGAGCGCGGCAAACTGAGCTGGTTATGGGTGAATGCCACCCCCGCAGGTGACCGCCTTTCATGTGTTAGCGAAACGTGATGCGGCGACGGCGCGCGAAGTGATTGGCGGAGCGAAGACAAGCATCATTACAACCGACCGCTATCTCGGCTACAGTTGGTTGGCGACGACGCGGCGACAAGTGTGTTGGGCGCACCTTGTGCGGGACTTCCAGGCTATCTCAGAGCGCGGCGGCGAATCAAAAGAGATCGGCGAAGCGTTGATGGGACAAACGAAGGAGGTCTTTCGGCTGTGGCATCAAGTCAGAGAGGGTCACTTGAGTCGGCGCAGGTTCCAGCGGTTAATCGCACCCGTGCAGCAGAGAGTCAAAGAGTTACTCGATGCGGGCAGTGACTGCCGCTCAAGTAAGACCAGAGGAACGTGTCGGCAAATCCGAACTGTGGAAGTCGCGTAGTGGACGTTCGTGCGTGTGCGGGGAGTTGAGCCGACGAACAATGCGGCGGAGCGGGCGTTGCGCCGAGCGGTGTTGTGGCGGAGGAAATCTTTCGGGACGCAAAGCGCAGCCGGAAGCCGCTTTGTTGAGCGCATCCTGACGGTAGTCACCAGTTTGCGCCAGCAAGGACGCGATGTCCTTGATTATCTGACCGCTGCGTGCGCTTCAACCCTGGTCGAAAGCCAATCGATTTGTCTGCTCCCGGACACGTCTTAGCGGAAAACAACTGAACGGTTACAAGTGTAAAGATTCTTTTACAGTGGTGTAAAGTTACGCTTACAACTGTAAATCTAGCTTTACAGTTCCTTCCCGCTTCTTTTCTCCTCTGAAGTAGTTGTTCTCTTTGTACAAACCACTGTCGGACAATGTTTTCCCTGTGGATAGCAGCCTATATGCACGTCTCTTTCTTCTCCGGCACTGAACTTGTTATTCGGATGGTCGCTTGACCAAATTATTCCTGTTTCTGAACACCACGTCAGAAGCAATGCCTAATTCAAATGCGGAGGAGTAACCATGAAGCTCGTGTCCCCCACAGAGCGGCGCGCGGAACTGCAAACATCCGAGACGACGCTCAATGTTTCCGAAGGTATCCAATCTTGTTCCCCAATATCATCTGAACGCACTACGCCGCTGTTTGAAGTCGAGCAGCTTGCCGCAACCCAATCAGTCACCGAGACGCTTGAGACGGCGGCTTGCCTATTAGCTGACATAGAAATCTTCGTCGCCTCATTACGTCTCGACCGCAACGGATTCATCACGCTTTGGAAAACACCGCAAACATCAGAATCATCACCCGAATCGAAATCAGAAGTTGATGCAACGCTTGCTACCTGTTCCGTGCGCGTCGGTACGACCACGCTTGAAGCGTGTTATCGCGGAACGCCCGACAAACTCACGAAGCGAGCGGTCGGCGCGTTTCTGAAAGCCGCTGCGATTCAAGCAGAACGTCTTTCGCGCCGTGTATGGCATTACGCTCCGACGCAAGAATCACCGAACGACAGTTGCAAAGCGCCTGCAACACACAAAACTTCCAAACTGTTAAGCGATAAAGCTCGAAAGCTAGATGCCGATATTGAGCGCGTTGCCCGCTTCCCTCACGGTATCCTCATCACCGGCGAGACCGGTACGGGGAAAACCGTGTCGGCGCGGCAGATTTATGCGAAGTCAGTACGGAGCGGTAATCCGTTCATGGAACTCAACTGCGCAGCGATCCCTGAAAACCTGGTCGAAGCGGAACTATTCGGTTATCGCAAAGGCGCATTCACCGGCGCAGACCGCGATCACAAAGGACTCTTTGAAGAGGCCGACGGCGGCATCCTTTTCCTCGACGAGATAGGAGACATCCCGCCTACCATCCAGAACAAACTCTTGAAAGCGATTGACGAAAAGCAGGTCAAGCGTCTCGGCACGAACCAGTACATCGCGTGCGACGTGCAGGTTATCGCCGCGACTTCACGCAATCTCCGCGAGATGGTTCGTCGCGGTGAGTTTCGTGAAGATTTATATTGCCGTCTCGCAGTGTTGAAGATTGAGACCGTTCCGTTGCGGGAGCGGCGCGAGGACATCCCTCCACTGATTGACCTATTCCTATATGAAGCCGCCGAGACGGTTTCTAAGTTGACCGGGCAACGTGAAGAATACCTGATTGAAACCGGAGCGGTTGAAGCGATGTGCGCGCATAATTGGTTCGGCAACATTCGCGTGCTTCACAACGCGATTTACGAACTAACGAGCTACGTCACAAACGGAGAGCCGATTACGATGGAGCGCGTGAGTGCGTTGCTCGCATGGATGAACGCTGATGAGAGAGACACGGATTCAGTTCAGCGTGACGGAGCGGATGTCGCGCCGGAAAAGGCGGGCGGGAATCTTTATTCTTCATCACAACTCGCGGAAACATTGCAGGCTCTAGCGCAGGAAGGCGACATCATCTTGCCTTTGGAAGTCTGCTTTTTGCGGCGCGGTGAGACGTTGAAAGAATGGCTGTTGCGTGTTAAGCAGTGCGGCATCGAAGCGGCATGGCGCACAAGTTCTTCAGGTAAGATGCGCGAAGCGGCGACGCGGCTTGGACTCACGCGCACCAATTTGAAAAGTCAGCTTCATCGCACACGTTGTCGTCTGTCCGAACCGCGAAAACTGTCGAGCGCGAAATCGGAATAAGTGCTCTTCATTCTCCCTTTAGACGCGCGACATGGGCAAATAATGGAGCAAGATTAAGGCATAGATATATCTGAATCGGAGAAGCTCAACATGGCACGCACGACGAAGATCCCTTGCGAAGGGGTCATCTACACTGTTCGTGAAGACGCTTACGGCTCGGTCATCGAAACCGATGAGGTAGCCGCAGTTCCACCGGATGAAACCGAGCCGGCTGACGAACGCGCTCGCTACGCGCAGGTACTCGCCGAGCTGGACGAGCTTGAGGTCGCCCTCACGCAAGCTGAAGCGCAAGCAGCTTTCAACGAACAACTCAACGACCGCGAAGCAGACACAGACGAAGAGATGTTGCCATTCCTGTAAAGGATAAGTGCGTCACGGTTATCCTCGCGCTTTGCCCTCCAAGCCAGAGTCTTTCGCAGTCTCGAAGATTTCGACGCACGCCTCTCTCTGCGCTGCATTGTGACGCTATTCCGGCGTTTCCCCGCGTGCGCTCAAAGGGCGCACCGCCCGTTTCTGTCTCGCTGCGGATAGCTGCGGGGAGAGAAAAGTAGCGTCCTCGAATCTCATTCAATATTCGCCCGCTTCGTTTCGCCTTGCGGCGAGTGCGCCTGATACGGCTTCCCTTCACCGATGTAGGCGACCTTCAATCGCAATTTCCATTCATCAATCCTGCACGCGATGAACCTCATCGCTATCCAATAATTTGACTAAAGACGTGAGCGAAAAGAAGCGGCGAGCAGTTCGCGCTTTTGCACACTGTTCCGCTTGAGGAGTAATCCGCTCATGTCTCTTTCGCTTGCGCTCGCCCTACGCGCTTCACAGCCGACGCTCGATGACCATCTTGAAAATCTCCTACTATTCGGCATCGGCTTTCTCATCATTATCTTCGCGTTCATCATCTGCGGCTTGCTGCTCGACGGCTTCTCCAAAAGTTTTGAAGCAAGCGCAGACTGGCTCGAACACAAACCCGCGAGACGGCGCAAGAAACGCGCGGTCTTTCGCAAACATTACCCACCTTTGCGCGTCGTTCATTCAACCTCTGAACGGAGCGATGCATCTTCCATCGCCCGCGCGGCGCTGCGTCGTAACGCCGAAGCTAATCACCTCAAGCCTACGCCGTCGGATGGGCGCAACCTGCGTGTTGTGAAGCCACGCGAACGAGCGTAGGTCAACATTGTGCCTAACCATAATTAAGACGCGATGCGCCGCCACGTTCGCAAGTCACGCGCAAGTAGCCTCTAACCGGAACGGGCGAATTTTAGAAGGACTGTTTGAGAAGTGATTCACGCCGGATTTATCCGGCACACATTTCACTTCAACAAGGAGCAACTTCTACGATGACAAGCGAACATCAATCGCACGACAATTCTTACGCTCGCACCAACCGCGAAATCTTTCGTCCGCGCGAGAACACGGGCAATCCGCAGTACGACTTTTTCACTCACTACTCGAGCTTGAGCGGTCTCGAACGTCTCTCGCTCGAACGCCACACAATCAACGGCAATCAGATCAGCCGCTATGAACCGGACATCTCGCATTCGACCACATGCACTAAAGTTTCTGGATTCGTTTCCATCCTGCAACAACACGCTGTTGAATTATTGAGCGGCGCGGCGCTCGTCTTGATCCTTAGCGTTAACGCTTCGGCAATCTCTATTGATTGCGTCTGTAGCGCGATTCACAGCTTTGACCTTGAAGCGATAGAGATGGCGCAGGTGTTTCTCTCAACTGATGCGAGCGCGCCGGAGTTTCCCGCCCTTGCCAATCGCCTTGCTTCGACGATGAATCTGCGTCCACAGTTTGAAGACGCAAAAGCAGTTGACCACTCGCTCGAAGTCAAAATCGCTGCGCCCGAATATGCCGCGCGCAAACTTGGCAACGCGGAAGATGCCGCCGAGTTCGTGCGCTGCTTAAAACTTATCGCCGGTCAGGGCGCGTCATCTCTTTATCTTCAACAACTAGCATCGTACTACTACGCGGAAGCAACGCGCCGCCCTGTGAACGACGTACTGAAGGAAATGGGCTTGCTCGCTCTTGAGATGTCAGCCGTCACCGCGACGGGCGAGCAATTGGAGTTCGGCGACGATGAAACGGGAAACCTCATGGAAGCGTGCGACACTGATCGGAACGCTACGCCATATTTTGATGAAGATGCTTTCGCTCTGCTGCCACTTTCTGAACGTCGCGCACGTTGGATGGAATATGCTGCCCGCGTGCTTGGCGAGCATGAGCAAGACGAACGCGGACGCATCTTCACTGATGAACTTCGGGCGCAAACGCGACTCATCTATCGCAAAGGGGCGCAAGGTCTCGCCTACGACGAGTATGCCGAACACTTGAGCGATATGTCAGTAGCGACCGAAGACGATGAGGGATTCGGAGCTTACTTAGACAGCTTCGAGCGCGTCTATGAGCAGTTCGATGAAGGCTTCGCCGTGAGTCTTCACATGACCGACACTGATCGCAAAATCGCGTGCGGCGACTTAGACGATGACGTTGACGCGGACAGCCTGCCGGGGGGTGCCAGTCACTTGGCCGACGAACTTTACCGCCTCTACACGAGCGGCTTTCCGCTCTACGACAGAGGCGCAGAGCGAGATGTCGAAGGCGTGACCTTGACGGCTTATGTGCGCGACTTGGAGACGCGCGAGCGCGAGCGAGTTCCCATTACGGTTTATGGCATTGACTCATGGATGGATGCAGCGATTGACGAAGCCTTCGGCGGCAGAGTTGCGCGCACGATGCGCCGTTACATCTGGCTTCCCGACACGAAGCGTTCGCCGCGACTTGTGACAAACGAGCGAATTGTGCCGCGCATCGTCGAGACTGAAACGATTAAACACGGAGAGATTGTGCGCCGCACTGGAGTTCGTCATTTCATCAGGCGCGACACGACTCTTGTTCCTCGTTCGCGCCTGCACGAGCAGACAGATACCGTTGACGTTTGCCCGAACACGGAAGACAGGGCGGAAGCGCGCGCCGTACTTGAAATCTTGCTGCAAAAGCTAAAGCGCGATTATCACACGCGCGGGCTTCATGAAAGCGCACCTTATCGTGAACTCACGGCGCGATTAGCGGCGGCGAAAGACACGGCACTCGTCGCCCGGCTCAAACGTGAAGCATGGCAATACAAGGAAGCGGGACGACTCTCCATCAAGCTCTTTAACGCCTTCAACACTCATGCAATCGTCCACCAAGCGAAACTCGAAGCCGAACCTTTGCGCGAGACGAGAACGCACCGCATCGTTTACGGCGACGGATTCACGATGACGCAGACTTTCGCTGACGGCGCGCATGAGTTCATCACTGCGCAGCCCGTTCTGCACATGATTCCCTCTTTGAGCGGCAAGAGCATCAATGATTTCGCCCGCTCGCTTCATGGGCTTCCGAGACAGGAACAGGAGCGCGTGCGGCGAGAATTTAGTGACCGCAATCCGCGACTTTACACACGCGTCCGCGATGGTCTGCTCGTCGAACTCCGGCGTTCATCGCAGGCGAAGTTGCGCTACTTTCGTTGGGCGTTCTACGCGGGCAACAAGCCGGAGCATCCCATCCACACTTTGACGCGCCAAGACCAAGCCGCCGCGTGGGAAATGCTCAAAGCGTGCTCACAATCCGCAATCGCTCCGCCGGCAATGCCGATTGTCGAAAACAACTCCGCAGTCGTAATTACCGCAGCTTCCGCCGCCTAGCGAGAACGCTTCAGAATTCGCTTAACTTCCTTTCCTCTATGAGCGGCAACCGTTCATCAACGGGCGGTTGCCGCTCATATAAATTTCGCTTGCCATCGCACGTTGCAGATAAGTGAAAACAACAAAAGAGAGCGGATAGCAAGACATGCCTTCACTGAATTGAAGGTAACAACGGCAGCACACTCGCCCGCCTTCGCTTGCTTCGCTCCAAAGGTGAAATACAAAAAAGGAAAGCGGTCAGTAACACTTGCATTCACTCGAACAGGGTGAACTTGGAAACATTAATCAACACACGAGACGAGAAAGGAAACACACAACGATGTCATTCAACAGAATCCAAGTCCTCGGCAATCTTACGCGCGACCCGGAACTCCGCTACACGCCGCAGGGCACGCCCGTCTGCACTCTTAATGTCGCCAGCAACGACCGCCAGCGCGATCCGAAAACGAAAGAATACGTGGACACACCGACTTTCTTTCGCGGCACGGTCTTCGGACAGAAAGCCGAAACCATCTCGCAGCACTTTGAAAAGGGTTCGGAAATTTTCGTCGAAGGCAGATTCCGCCCCGAAGAGTGGACTGACCGCGAAGGGAGCAAGCGCACCACGTTCGGCATTCAGGTCTCTGACTTCAACTTCACCGGCGGCTCAAATCGCAATGGCTCGCGCAATGGCAGCCCGTCCGCTTCCGTTCGCTCTGCCAACTCTCAAGCGTCTGCTGACGACACGAACGAAGACGACTCCGGGATTGATTTCAGCTAGCCACTTCGCTCAGAGACAGGTTGGCTCGCACACGACAGCTGCCCGGACGCTCATCATCAACGGTGAGCGTCCGGGCAATCTTCTTACCCGCTTTGGCTGACGGCGACTCTGATTCGCCGCGTGTCGAAAGTGCCTAAACAATTTCGCGCCCTGTGAGTTATAATCTCGGCTTATGGACGCCTCTGATTACATCGAACAGCGCGACAGCGGCTATTGGGTTCGCGGCACGCGAGTCTCGCTTGATTCAGTCGTCTATCGCTTTCTCGAAGGCTTGTCGCCGGAGAGCATTCAAGCGGACTGTTTTTCCGTGCTCAACCTCGAACAGTTGTACGGCGCGATCACCTTTTACCTGCACAATCGCGCAGAAGTGGATGCTTACCTGCAACAGGCTGACGGGGAGTACGCCGCGTTTCGTGAGCGCGTTCGCGCCGAGTATCCACAGGCGCACCGCCGTCTTGATGCCATCATCCAGAGCGCGCCCGCGCTCCGCCAATGAAGCTACGCTTCCAGGCCGACAACGACCTCGATCAGCGCATTGTTGTCGCTACCAAGCGTCTCGACCCGGGCGTAGATTTCCAGACCGCGCTCGCCCTCGGCTTACACGACGTTGACGACCCAGACGTACTCGCACTTGCCGCACGCGAAGGGCGCGTCCTCGTCTCGCATGACCGCAAAACCATGCCCGACCACTTTCGGGATTTCATCACTTCGCAAGAATCGCCGGGCGTCATCATCGTCTCGCGAAAGATGCCCGTTGGCAGAGCCGCCGAACTCTTACACTTGCTCTGGGCGGCGAGCGAAGCCGAAGAGTACGCGAACATCATCTACGACCTTTCGTAACTTCGCTTTTCAACTTCAACTCGTCGCCGCAGCCGTCGTGCTGCCTTTCGCGCCGTTGCTGTTCGCCGAAGCGGGCGCGCCATTGCGGTTCTTCCGACGCTGCTCCGACGACCACCGCTCGAAGCTACGGTCTGCATCAAAAAGCATCTCCAGACCCGCGCTGATAATCGCCCCGGCTTCCGGTTCTTCGCCCTCGACTTCGGCGACGAACTGTTTGTAATCCTCAAGCCGCGCGAACACCAAAGCCTCAATCTGCGCCTTCTCAACCGTCTCAAATTTGCCGCGCTTTGCGCTGACGAGCGGTACATTCTCAGGCGCATCTCCGTTGCCTCGCCTGGCGTTTTTTCCTTCTTCCCGCCCTTGCTTCATGTCATCTTTCGCCATTCTTTTTTTTGTCTCCCGTTTATAAGATTCGCCCGACCACTCAGGGTGTTTCGTTATGCCCAAGCAACGCACAAGTTCCATTGATTCCACCGTACATCTCTTCAACTCTCATGCCACGGTGTGCGTTTTTTTCGCATTGCCTAAAACCTACTCGGATGAATTTTAGACAGACTGTAGAGAAGCGTTCTCGAAACCACTTTTCTAAGGAGAGGCTTATGCTCTCCACCGAAGAAAACTTAATTGCTGAAGACGCGGCACTACGCCGCCCTCTGCTCTTGTGAAACGAAAACCGCAGACGCTTCTGGATTCACTCGTTGGCAAATTGAGCGCACACGCAAGTTCAAATTCGACTACTGAACGGCTTCTCGATTTCATCGAGCAACATCCCAACTGCAAACAGAAGCTGCCGTCATCCGCCGCCTCGCGTTGACGCTTATCCCGAATGCGCTGACACGGTTTCCGTCGCTTGCCAACGCATCCAAATCCGCGACCGCCGCCGGATTGAATCCGCCCCTGCGCCCTTCGAGTTCCGACGAAGATTTCAGTTTACGAAAGGACTGCTCGCTTAAATGGCAGCCCTTCTTTTTCCTCACGCTCGCACACCTTTGACGATTCTCCGATCAACCATCAAATCTTTCTTTTCATCCTCATTTTTACTGCCCACAGGTAGAAGCCTTATATGTTGCCGGATAAGCCGCATCTTTAATTCTTATTGCACTTAGGAATGCTTATCTGTTAGCGCAACATTTCCTTTGTGTTACGAATAACAAAAAAGTCATTCGGCACACTACTTGCACCGTTAACAAATAAAGCATTCGCGCTTATGTGTTACGGAATAAGGAGTAGAACGAGTGAAGCAAGCGAGAGATGAAGTGGAGACTTCCGCACGAACCGACGGCCAGACGCACCGTAAAAAGAGACGGCGCAAGAAACTCTACACCGACCACATCTACGGCGCGCGTCTTGCCCACGAAGACGCCCGCATCGTTGACGATTACGCGCGTCTCAAAGGATTGGAGAGATCTGATGTCGTGCGCTTGGGGCTTCATCAATTCGCGCTCCGGCAGCAGATGAAGTATCAGCCGAAAGACGAGTTCCAAGAGCTTCAAGAGAAGGTTTTCCGCGAGCATTTCGCCGCTCTTTCCGAGCAGTTGGAAACAATCTCCGCGACGCTTCGGGAACTGCCGCAGGAGGCGAGCGAAACGCGCGCGCAGCACGATCTCCTTGCTCCCCGTCATCATTCTGAAAACGGCAAGGCACCACTGGACGGTGATGCAAAGGTTAATGAACTTACGCCCCGCGTTGAGTCGCTTTTACGCGAACAGAAAAGCGCGTTGGAGCAAGTTCTTCTCGCCTCAACGCTCGCGCTCCGACTGCTCGCCAATCACCTTGTCGAGCCGCAACTGCATCATCTTGAATCATCGAATCCATCATCGCTGAAGAGCCATTTGCGCGCCGCCGAATTGGGTAAAGCAAGCTGGAGTCCGGTGACCGCCGAAGTAATGCGGCGCACCGGAAACCAGATGCTCGTCGAGCTACACCTAGACACGCCGACGACGAAATCCGGCACGGCGGATGCTCCGCAAACGGACGCGCAAAAAACTGTGGCAATCTTGACCGATGCGGATATTGCGTCGGCTCTGTGAACGGAAAGTCGAGTAAAAAGAGTTTGAGCAAATCTCGTTTCGTCTTGAAGCAAGCGCAGGTGTCGGGCAGCGCGTCAAGCGACCTGACGCGCTACATCGCCAAGCACGATTTAGATCGCAGACGCGAAGGCGAACGCGCTCGCCCGCTCTTTACCGAGCGGGCAGACGATCTCAGCTTTTGGGAAGCGCGCAAGTGGTTGAGCATCACCGGCGGCGCGCTCTCGCGTGAAGACGTGCTGCACTATGTTCTGTCATTTGAGAACCTTCCCGACTATAACGCTTTGGGCAAAAATGACCGTGAACGAGCGACGGAAATCCGCGCCGCGCTTCGTCGCGCGCTTGCTTCCGCTGCGAAACAAATCGGCGTCCAAGACTGGCGTTGGACCGCCGGAATCCATCTCAACAAGCGGCACCCGCACGTCCATATTCTGCTCAACAAAAACGCCGTCTCAAGCCGAACAGGAGACCTCACGCGCGTCACCAAACTGCTTCCCCCACTCGTCGCGGGCTACCCGGAAGGCGCGAATAAAGAGCGCGAGTTTGATTACGGAGTAATCATCAATTCGTTCGCCGAAACAATTGACGCACGCATCCGCGTACTGGCTCAAGAAAGAGTTCTAACCGATGAGAAGAGACGCGAAACAACGCGCTTCAAAGAGCGTTCGACTCTCACAAGCGACCGCATTTTGCTTGGCGAATCCATGCTCGCGCGACATGAAATGGAGCGACTTTCCGTGCTGGCTCACTTTCTCGAAAAGCGCAAACAGAAGTCGCCTGAACATGTCGCAAGGCTTCAGACAAAGCTCGACGTTGCACGTCAATATCACGAATCTTTGCAACCGCACGTTGAGAATCTACGCGCCCGTTATAAGGAACAAAACGCGCCGCTTCCTCTGCCGATGCTCTCGCCCGCAGACATTCGCAAACTGCAAGATGCGGCGATTGAACGCAGAGACGCGGGGCGGATTGGTGTGCTGGAGAAGGTTCGTCTCGGACTTGCTGCCGAACGCCAGGCCACGCCCCGCAACCAGCATGAACGCGGGCGACTTGCCGCCCAACGGCGCGAAGCCGAAACGGATTTACAAGAGCGCGCGTGGCGCGAAAATGAGTTTGAAAGAAGTTGCCACCTCATCCGTTTTAAGACGGACGGCACGCCCTTGAGTCTCGCCGGAATTGATTTGCGAATTGAGCGCGAGCGCGTGAAAGTCAGTTTCATTCACACCGGCATCGCGGCTCTCTTTCCGTCCGGGCGGCAGGCGGCACGGGTTGAGACGGTGAGGCTTCAAACTCTTCGCCGCCAAACGGAAGAACGC
Organism: Pyrinomonadales bacterium; assembly: GCA_038237345.1. Taxonomy (GTDB): domain Bacteria; phylum Acidobacteriota; class Blastocatellia; order Pyrinomonadales; family Pyrinomonadaceae; genus QHXQ01. The sequence continues at coordinate 35,375 of JBBRYU010000003.1, read as the reverse complement.
ATCCGCGCCCGACATAAAGAGTTGAATGCGGAGCGCGAGCAAGCGGCTGAAACAATCGAAATCTTGCGCGAAATCTCAGAAGGCAACGCGCTAATGCATAGTGAGAGCAGCCGCGAAAAACAGTTTGAATCTGTCACGCCCATCTATACACGCGCTGAACTCGCGCGGATGGAAACGCGCGCTCACCGGATGCACGATGCGGGTCTATTGCTGGAAGTTCATGCGGCAAAGGTTGAGAGTCGGGCGCGGCTTGCGCCGGAGAAACGAGAATCGCTCGAATCCCTTGCGGCGCGGGCTTTCGCGCAAGAAATCGTCGCCGAAATCGGTATCGAAGAAGCGCGAGAAGCTCGAACCGTGCAAACGAAGCGAAGCCGCTTTACGCCCGTCGCCGCGCGTCTCGCCGACGGCTCACTCATCACGGGTTCGGTGCGCCAAACTGAAATCTTTTCGCGCGCGGATGCGATCATTCACACAGTTGAAAACAACCCTGAACGGCGCGAACGATACGCCGCCATCACCCGCGCGGCTGTCACCAGAGACACTCACGCGAAAGCCGAATATGACGCTACCGCTCGCTACTTTACCACCGCCCGATCTGTCGCCGACAGCTACAGACATGAACTCGCACGCAACGGAAAACCCTTGCCCGCTCCGGCTTTCACCCAGAGCGAAATAGACCGCATTGACCGCTACCTAGCACACAGCACAAATGCGGAAGAACACCGCCACCTGTACAAACTTCTCGACCGCAGCGAACAAGCCGCGCCAACGCACACGACCACGCGAGAACAGAAATCGCAGACGATTCAGCCGCACGTTCACACTCGATAAGCAGCCTCAGTGCGTTCGCGCGGTCTCGCAAACGCAACCGATGGTTTCGCAAATGCAACCGCTCGGATTCGCATTTGCAACCGCTTTAGCTTCGTAATCCATCGCCGCATCGCTTTTCAGCCTTAACTTAATTTGAACCCAAATGCACGGCGGTTGCTCTTATGGAAACATTTAGGGAGCAACGGACAATGGATACTGAGAAGCAGCGCACGGCGACAACATCAAGGGCAAATCGTGAAGGCGAAACAGCAGCAACGGAGATGAAAAGCTTTGCGGATGCCAAAGCCCTTTTCGCTCCATTTTTCGACGACGAGCGAGCGCTTGCATCTTACTCTGCCGAGTTCTTCAAGCTCGGCGGACAGATTGCCGGACGCGCCGCCGATGAACGTGATCGCGTCGCGGTTTATCGAAAATATGTCCAGCGTATTCTGCTGCATTCGGCGATACGAGAACAGGTTTCGCCGGAAGAAAAACGTGACGCGCTCGCTCAGACGCTCGAAGAGATGCGCGCGGAAAACTTGCATCAACACTCCTCTTTTGAAGCCCGGCGCGCACACACGGAAATCGCAACTCAGATAAACGTACACGATAATTTGCGCGATCTTTATAATCCGCAGGACGGACGCTCGCGCGCCGAACACGCATCCCATCTCAACAGCATTTCGCAAGAAGCGCGTGATGCGTTCGAGCGTGGCGCGACCGTTTACGGCGATACGCTAATTGTTCCGCGCGAAAGCGCAGGCAAGTCAAAAAGTGCCGATCAAATCCGCGCCGGCACGCACGCTCATGCCGTCCGCGAGTTCAAGCCGCTTGTCGGCGAGGAGCGTGCTAAAGTTATCGCAGCAGAGTTCGTTGAACTTGGGCGCGCAATAGCCGGACGCACTGCCGACGGCACAACCCGCCTCACCGTCTTTCAGACTTTCTATCACGAAATCACACACGACGACGCAACCGGAAAACGGCTCTCTCAAGCCGAAACAGCGGCGCAGGTTGAGCCGACGCTTGAGAGAATGCGCCTACTCGCCAGCGCGATGCGCGCGGAAGAATGGAAGCGTGAAAAAGCGGAGTTTGTCCACTTTGAAGATTGGGAGCGCGGCTTTGAGGTGCGCCAGCGCGACGCCGAACACGAAACGCATGGGCGGCTCACTTATCGCATTGAGAGCATCGAAGGACTTGAGTTGGAACAAGAGGATGCGGCGGAACATGAGCGCGAACGCGGCGCACTTGAACACGAACGAAATGACACTGGCGCGCTTCCCAATGTCGAGTACGAACGCATCCCGCTAGACCGCGAGCCGCCGCGACTGCCAGATGGATTGACCGGACAGGACGAGCGACGACTGCGTTACCACATCATCCCGCTTATTGACCGTCAACTCGAAACGGGTACGCGACCGCGCGACATTATCGGTTCTCTCTACCGCGACCAACGCGCCGAAGAGGAACGCGCTCTTGATGAAAAAGTGTCGGGTATTCTGACGGCGCACGCGCCCGTTGCTGATCGTGAACGCGCCGTCACTCGCACAGAAGAACTACGCGCCCTTTTCACTTTACAGTTACTCGTTCCAAACGCGACGAAGTTCAAAGAGCAGCGCGAGAAGATTGCCGGAGAGATCGCGCGCCGCGCTCCGACAGAGCGTGAACGCGCAGATGCAATTGAATCAATTGGCGTAAGGTTAGCAACAGCATATCGCGCACAAACCAGCCGCCTCAGAGCCTACGAAGGGGCAGAAGCGGAGCGTGTGCGTCTTAACGACGAAGCTCTGCGGTATCAAGAGAACGTGCGCGCCGGCGCAGAGTTTCAACATTCACGCCAGCGTTTCATAGAAGAGAACCGGACGCGCGGTTCGGTTGAGCGCGAAGCGTTGACGCGCGCGGACAATGTTCACTTCATGGAGCGACAGAGCGAACGAACGGAACTTTCCAACTATCCTGAACTCGTCGGAGAACAGCCGCCGCTCTCGCCTTTCGCGCAAGCGCAACAAGCGCATGAACGTGAGCGTTCACGAACGCGAAGCGCGCTCGCCGATAAGCTCATCAACCTGGCAATCGAGCAAGCGCAGAAAGAGAACTTTGCGGAGATCGAAAAGCATCGCGCGTACTTCAGTCGCCTTACGGGGAGCGATATTACCAGCGCGGGTGATGCCCGCATCATTCTTGCGCCGCATCACGAGCGCGTCCGAGCATCGCTCCATCAGCTACATACAGAACCCTCACAGCTCAAAGCAGAAGTTACCCGAACGCCGGAAAGAGACGCGCGTTCCATCTTCGTCAGTCTCGGAGCGCACAGTAACTCACGGCTGCCCGTTGGAAATATCAACGAATACCGCTCGCTCGCGGGTGTCGCGCACAAACTAAACTTGCAGACGCGCGTCTTCGAGTCGCTCCGCGGACGAGAAATCAAGGGCGCGAGCCGCGAGCGCGACGAGCTTTATGATTTCGCCCGCCAGTATGTTGATTACCGCGCGCAGGACCATGTGACGCGCTTCCAAAATGAGAATCGTCTGTTCCGCGACTTTCACGCGCGACTCGACCGGGCGCGAACAACCCAAGAATTGCAAGCCACTATCAACGACATCCGGCGCGAGAACTACCGGCGAGCCGCTCAACCCGAACAATTCACAGCGGAGAGACAAGAAGACCTACGACGCAACGAGCAGACGCGCCGCCCGCTCACATTCAGCGAACTACGCGCGCTTTTCCTTGCTCCCGCGCCCACTCACTACACCGACGAGATGCGCGACTTGCGCTCAAGCCGTAGCGTCAGCGCGTATGACAAAGCGCAACGCCTCCAATCGCTTGAGCGCGGTGCAATCGAACCTTCCCTTACGCTTGCGACCATCCTGCGCGAGTTCGACCGCACGCGGCACGATTCGCCCGCTCGTATGGCACGCAACATCAAAGCCTTCCTGGGCGATTATCTGAATCCGCTATCTGAGAGTCGAAACCGCTTCTCACGCGAGAACATCTACGAACTCGGCAAACGACTCGATCCGGCAGAGAGCAACTACGTTTTCAAACTCATCAACGACACTAGACAAACTCTCGCCTACGGTACGCCTGTCAAAGCCATCGAAAGAAGCGGACGTAGCCAAGATTCATCGGAGGGTTCGCGCTTGCACGCTGGAAGCATCGCGTTAGAGTCCGTGCGTCTGCCTTACGAAAGTTTGAGCTTCCGTCTGTACTACGGCGCGGGCGTGTGGCGCGAAGCCGCTTCGCTTGCCGACGCAGGAAGACGCAGCACAATCGCGGAAGGTGCAACCGACCGCACTCGGCAAACAGTTGTACGCGGCGTTCGAGAGCAAGACTTGGAAACAGTCGCCGTGTTGCTTGCTCAGTACGGCAAGCAGCCGAAGATGATCGAAGCTGCCGCCGAACATTTACGCCTGTCGAACGAAATTGAACACGGGCGGCTCGGCGAAATCTTGACGACCTTCCGCGAGATGAAAATGGCGCGCGGGCCGGAGGGCCAGCTCCGTTTTCAAATTACGACACCTGCCAATTCAGCGTTAGACCGTGAAGAATGGACGCGGCTACTCGACGAACTATCATTACGCATCCACGCGGCGCAAAACTTAAAGATACCCGAACCGCAACGCCTGGACATCAAGCGTGCGGCGGCGAATCTCGCATGGAATGATTTGAGGCTCATCGAAGAGCAGCAATTAAATATCGCTCATCAGCAAACCGCGCCCGCCGTTCCGGCAAAGACAAACGACTTAGAACGCGCCATTGAGGGCGGAAGTGAGCTGCAACTTCGCGCACGCACAGCCGATGACGCGCTTGAACGCTCTTTCGCTTCGCAGGTGGAACGGGTGAAACAGGCGTTGCAGATGAAGAATTTGCTGCCGGAAGATTCTCAGGCTTTACAAACGCTCACGCGCATTGCCCTTGATCCGCAGCGAACGCGAGATTATGACCGACAAATTAGTCTTCAGAAGAATGAAGTGCTGGATGTAGAACCGTCGAAGCTGCAAGAGCAACTCTCCGTCGCGCGTTCTGCAATTACGCCGCACGAACAACATAAGCATCAACAGTTCGTCGCTTTTGCGGCTCGCGCTAAAGCCGGGTATCTTGAAAACTTTGGAAGGATCGACGAGCAGCTTCCTGCTTTTGCGCGCGGCGCGCATCAGGAACGCGAAGCGCGTGCCTTAGAACGCAGTGACCCTTTCAAGCCCATGCGCGACGAGATGGAAGCGAAAGTCGTTGCGTATTTAACAGGTGTTGTGCGAGAGCAGGGTGTCACAACGCTGGAAGCGGAGCGCGCGGGGCATATCCGTGCCGTCAGCCGAATAATCAAACAAACATTTCAACAACGAGGCTATGACTTAGCGGCTTTCAACTTGAATGAAGGGCGAGTGAATACAGTTACCGCAAAGCTCATCGAGGAGCTTCCCATAGCGATCCGCGCCAGCCATGAGCGTGCTGAGACACACGCCCGTGAATATCAACCTGGCGACATTAGGCGCAGCGACCACTTACTGCCAGATCAACGCACGGAACACACTCTAGCGTTCGCCGCTCATGCCGCTCATCTGCCCAACGAGCAGGGTCATTCAACATCACAACAACATGCTGCAACCACACATCTTCATCATTCTGACGATGAATTTGTCGAGCAAAAAGTCAGCCGCTCCATTGGTCAAATACAGGAGCAAGCGTTGTCAACGGTGTCTCGTTCAAACAGCCCCGAAAGTCGCCCGCCGCAACACAAAACGGCGGCGAATGAATTGAACGCAGACCACCACGAACAATTCACGCGCCGCTACATCCTGACCCGGTAAATTTCCAACGCCATTTCACACCAGCACAATCGCCCGGATGACACGCGGCTTGCGTTGCTGTCGCTCTAATTGTCCACTTATCACAGTCGAACTACGCCGCTTCTTCCGTCTCTTCAAACTGATTGATGCGTACTGTGCCATCGGGAAAGCGCGCGGTGATCTCCAACTCCCCACCCATTGCCCGCACGAACTCCCGCAACGTGCTGACGTACATATCCGCGCGCCGCTCCAACTTTGATACCGCAGCTTGATTGACATTGAGCGATTCAGCCAGCTTTTCCTGCGTTAGTTTGCGTGCATTGCGTAGTTCCTGAAGCGGCATCTCCGCAATCAACTGCCTTGCTTTCTCACGGGAGCGAGCGCGCGCTTCAGGCGACATTTTCCGTTCCAGTATCTTGAATGATTTAGCCATCGAGTAAGCCCTCTCTTTCTAAAGTGACGAGATGCTCGTCGTAAATCTTATCGGCAAGCGGAACTTGAGTGTCGTACCACCTGTCATCTCCGGTCTTGTTCCCGCCGATTAACAGTATCGCTACGCGGCGTGGGTCGAATGCATAAAGCACCCTGTACGGATGTCCCGCATGTTGGATTCTTAGTTCCCGCATATGCGTATGCTTTGAGCCTTTAATGTCGGACGAGTACGGATATTTTAGCGTCGCCCCGAACTGCCTTAAAAGTAGGACAACGGCGCGCACGTCTTCCTGCTCGCCCTCATCGAGTTCGTTCCACCATTCTTCAAACTCATCCGTAAATTCGACTTCCCATTCCACATAAGGAATATACCATAGGTGGAATAGCTGTCAATGGATGTTGCCGATATTGAGAAGATTGTCGGGAATGATCGTGGTAGCGGTTAGGTTAAAAGCCGAGAAGCGAGAAGATGCCTTTAGACGTGGGTTGAGCGGTGAGGGCACCTGCGGGTTGGCGGGTCATGACGAGTAGCGCGAGTTGCTCTTCGGAAGGAATGCTTTTGATTGCGCCGATGTTCTCGCGTGTCAGCGCGGGCCCCATCCATCGCTCGATGTCGCGCGGCGTGACGTACCAAAAGTATGTCGCGGCTTCCTCTGCGCGTTCTCCGGTCGGCACCGCCCAGATGCCTGCTTTCGCCGGGGCGTTCGTGCGCGCCGGATCGGGCGGGTTGATAGTGTGAAGCGTGTAGTAGTAGCGCGAAGCTGGCGCGACGAGGGATTTTCCATCCGGTGAGATGTGCCCGCTTCGTGCGCCGCGCCAAATGCGCCCGTCTAACTCACGGAAGTCGCGCGGGAAGCGTCCGGTTTGCTGATGAAATGATCTAAGCGCGAGTACCAATGTTTCCATCGCCGGAACGGGCATATTTGCATCGCGCTCGCTGTTCCGCGCCCAAGCCGAGTAGATGAGCGCAACGACGAACAAAACGAGCGACAGCGCGATGATGATGAAGGTGAAGCGCATCCGTCCGCCCCGCACGGGTGTGGGTTTGAGTGATTGTTCGTTCGCCATAACATTATATAATTCGCTCGTTCTGATATTTACAGTCGCGGCTCTTTCAAGGGTTAAGGATTCTTTCAAGCGGCGTTTCAGCAGTACGATGCGCCGGTGAAGCAACCGTTGGCGGCAGTGCTTCCGGCGGCGAACTGTCAAAGAGCGACACAAGATGGCCGATTGCGTCGCGCGTTTTCTCTTTGATGACTTTTTCGGACACGACCTTCGATATTGTCATCGGCTCTCTGACATTGCTCTCATCTATTTCATTGCCGTGTGCGATTGCCGAATGCTCGGACTTCTCTGCTCTCTCGGCAGGTACTTGAACGGGTGTTGCTGCTACTTGCGAGATAACGGGTACGAGCGCCTGCCCATGTTTCGCTGCTTCATCGGTCGCACCGTTTGCAAGTGCCAGCCGTTTATCGGCAATGGAACGTCGCTCGGTTGTGGCACGCTCGGCATCGGTGAAGTTGACGATGTGCGGAAGTCCGTACTTTCGCGGCAGCGCACGCGCTCCTGTTTTAGCCGACTTCGGAAACGTCCATTTCACCGGCGGCATCGTCTCGACAATCGTAATCGCCTGCCGATGCACGGGCAGTTGTCTGATTTCCGCCGGATCAACAAGGGCGCGGCTCGTCTCATTCGTGCGCGCGCGGTCATTCATCGTTCCCGGTGAGTCGTCAAAGCCGCGTCCCCAGACGGTTGTTTGTCCGATGAGTTCGGAAGCATAGCGCGCGGTTACTAAATCGCAGCCCGGCAAGAACGTCTTGGTGTTAATAGAACCAAGAATGGCGTTGAAGCCGTGTTCGCCGTACATATCAAAACCTTGCGACAAGTTTTGATAAAAGAGCATCACACCGAACCGACGACCGCGCCCAACGCCCGGAATCTCTTTCAAATTTACAATAGGAACGTGCGCCGCCTCGTCCACGACGAACATCACCGGCGTCGTTTGCTCGTCAACATCTCCCGCACGCAGATGCTCAACCGCCTGCCCCATGAATGTAGCGAGCGGAATCTTGTAACGTGACGCCGCGCCTTCCGGGATGACGATGAAGATCGCGGTTCCGGGTTCGCGCAGTTCCTCGAAGTCTGTGTAACGCGCACCGAGTTTGTATTCGCGCAGCAGTATCGAAGCCGTGACTGCCTTCGCCGCGTCAATCGTAAATGGGTTGATCTTTGCCGCGAGTCCGGTGAAGACGCTGCCGCGCGTTTGGTCGGGAGCTTTCGTGAATGTACCCCACTGAACTTTTATCTCGTGGCTCTCACAGTTAGCTAACTCGTCGCACAGTTGGTCATACGAACGAAGCGCGATGAACTCGTGAATCATTGCGGGCGTCGGCCGGTCAACGATGGTTGGGATGTAGAGAAGGATTGCAGTAAGCAACGCTACTTCTGCCTCTGACCAGAATGGGTCAGTGCCCGAATATTTCGTGCCTTCTATCCCTAGCATGATGGTTGCCATCATGTGCGCGTACTCTTTGTTGTCTTTGCACTGAAGGATGAAGTTCCAACGGTCGGAACATTCGGGATTTTGAAAGTCGAGACGATAAACGCGCCGGAAATACCTCGCGCAATACTCAAAGAGTTCGCCTTTCGGGTCAATGATGACCGTTGACCAGCCGGAGCGCGCAAGGCAGCGCAGGTAGTTCATTAACAGCACTGATTTTCCCGAACGTGGCGGGCCGAAGAAGACGAGCGAGCCGAGCGCGGTTTCCGGCGTGAGAATAAAGCTATGAGGATTGCGAAGCGGTCGCGGCAGTTTCCCTAGTTCCAACTCGCCCTGCTCTAAATCTTCATTTATGGGTCGCGCGAAGTTCGCGCCCTGAAGGTAAAGCGGCGATGCCCATTGCGCCGTGCCGTAAGTCAAAAGCTGATTGAATTGATGGTAAGGAAGTAAGACTTGCGTGCTTTCGGCGCACGCAATGAGAAGCGCAATCAGCATCAGCGCGGCGTAGATAACCTGCGCGTAGAAGCCGACGCCAAAGTACCACGAAGCCAGCCACAGAAAACCAGCGGACAGCACGCCGCACGCAAATATCATCGCCATTTGCCCGGCATCCTGCATACAGCGAATGAACGCATGAAAGGCAGGCAAGTACGGCTCGTCGGCGCGGCGCGGAATACCACGTTCGGCGTCGTAGATTTGAATGCGATTGGCGAAACTCATCACTAATTTCCGTCGGAGCTACTAACGATTCTGCGTTTGTTGTTGGAGCGTCCACGCGGCGAGTTGCGCGGGCGAAGCGCCTTCGGGAAGTTGCGCGTCGAAGTAATCTGTTTGCCATCCGGCAGCCTGCACGCGGGCTTCGTGCGCGAACGCTTCCGGCACGGTGACGTTCTCCAGACGGAACGAGTGAAAGTAACGCTGACGGCGTTCCGCCTGATTGCCCGCATCGTCAGGTACACGCACTAGCAATCCCGCGCCATCCAAGCGTTCATGACCGAGCGAGAGGACTTCAATGCCGAAGGGATCGGGACGCAAGCGTAGATAGATTGTGCTGTGGTCGGTAATAAAGAGGTTTCTTTCGGGAACGAACTCGACGCCGGGCGGTAGTAAGCGACGGTTGATGATTTCCGTTAGCAGTTCGTCAACGCTTCGGACGGGGCGGCGTTCGACGCTACGGGCGATGCCGGAAAGCGAAGCCGCGATAGCGATTGCGCTTGCTTCTCGAAGGCGTCCTTCGGTGCGATAAACCTCGCCGTCAAAGACAGGAGCGTCTTGCGCCGCTCCTGTGCGTTGTGCGCCTCTACGGTCTGATGCTCGCACGCCACGCTCGAACGTGATACGCGGGTTGTAGCCGCCCACAAAAGCGCGCCGGATGTCGCCGCCGAAAAGCAGTAAGAGAACAACCAGACTCGCTATCATGCCGACAACCATCTTCGGCGTGAATTTAGGAAGCTGCGCGCCCTTGAAAGAGTTGCTCGCACGCACATTCTTACTTTTCGCTTTACGCATCATGCTGCCTCTCGTATGTAAATCTGCTCGCGTCCGAAGGCTTGTGCTATCCAAGCGTCAATCACCGTATCCGGCTGATGAACTTCACTCGCCACACGCGCAAGGGCGAGGCGCAAACTTTTCGCTTGACTCTGCTGTTTCGCCAGATAGCCGACGTATAGGCCAAGCACATTCTCGTTGATGCCGCGCACATCGTCGCGGACGAACGCGGCGAGCAAATCAATCAGTTCACGCAAGCCCGGCTTGTTCTGCACGCCCGGAATCGCCTTGATTGATTCGTTGATACAGGCTACGGCTCTCACCTGCTGCGGCATAGCTTCGGGAACACGCGCACGCAAGATATTCACTTCCTCCGCAGGGCTGGGCTTGTCGAGCCATGAATAGAAACACCGCGAGCGGAAAGGCGGCGAGAGTTTGAAGCGCAAGTTATTGGACGTGAAGATAGCGAGCGGGAACAGCGTGCGATTCGCGCTCCCTTTCTCGGCGTCGAAGATGCCGACCGGTTGTTTGTAGTCCGGCACATAAGCGTAACCGCACTCAAGGAGTCCGAGCAGCATATCCTGTAGGTGTTCGGGCAGCTTATCAACTTCGTCGAAGAACAATAGCGGCACACGCCCTGTTGTTCCCGCCCAGTCGAAAGAGTGAAGCGCGCGTCCCAATTTGAGAAATCGTTTGGCGTATTGCTCGCTTTGCGCCTCCTCCAACGTCTTCGCGCCCGACGCAACAGATTGAATGACATATTGATTCTGCGCAACGCTATCCCACTCGTAGAGCAAGTCGCCCAAGCGCAACTCACTCATGCCCTGAATCGGAAACATCGTCATGTTGAAGCCGAGTTGCGTACTGAGCGCGACCGCCGATTTACCGGAACCCGGCTCGCCTTCGATCATCCAAATCTTTCCGCTCCGCAGCACTTGAACATAATCGCTCAAAAGCTCCTGCTGAATGCGATAGCCTGTGCTTGCGAGTCTCTCGGCAATGCCGCGCTCACCTTCTTCTTGCAGCACGACGCGCGGATTAAGTTGCATCTCGTCAGGTTTCGGCGGCGGAATCATCTCGCGTTACTTTCTTGTGGTTTTAGAACAATCAATCGTCACGGGTGGAAACTTCTTTTCACTCGTCCATAATTTGCTCACTGCCCGGCTAAAACGATTTCAGCGATGCGACGCATCTCCGGCGTCATGCGCGGCAACGCGCGGCGGATGTCTTCCGCGTTGCCGATGGTAATCAATTCAGCGAGTTCCGCTTCGGAAACACTGGTCGCTGCGCGTTCGCGGTTCGCGTCCGACAAGCGGCGCAAATCATCAATTGGTATGTTCGCGTCAGCATCAACGCCTTGAATCTCGCGCGGACTCGTCATCACAAGAATATACCCGGCTGTTCCCGCCGGAACTTCAACGAATCCGGCGCGTCCCTGCCGGTAGGCGATGCCGTTCAGTTCTTGCATCAACGGACTCGTCACACGCGGCGCGCCATAGCCGTAAATGTCCCCGACATAAACGGGTCGCCTGCCGGCCGTCGCCGCGACGGTGCTTAACGCTTCGAGCGCACCCGCACCGGCGATTCTCAACGCGCGTCCCCAGCCGGAGTTCAAATTATGTTTCCGCCCGCGCAGGCCGTCCGCGCCGTCGCTTCCCAACACGCTTCCTTGCAGCCGCACAAGCCGGTTGCTGTTCCAGTCAATGAAGCCAACAAGCTGCACATAAGCACGCCCGACATCGAACTCCGAGCTACGCACCACACCATAGAGTTCCGTGCCGCGCGCAAGCGACCATCCGCGCCCTGTCACGGCGCGCGTCAGTTGCATTCGCACATAGCCTTCGGAGCGCAGCGTATAGATCGTGCCGAGCGTGCGAACGGGCAGCATTGTGCCGAGCGGCGGCAAGCTCACTTGTTCAACTCTATTTTCAATGGAAGCCAATGCGATGCGCGGCGTTTCGGGACTAATAGATGCTCTGCTGTTTTCTCTCGACGCATTATTCAGCGAGTTGACGCGAATCGAACGCTCCGGATTGGGATTTCCGACGAACGCACTGGCTCGCGCGGCATTTGTCCCGCTCGTCGCGCTTGTGACTGTCGCGGTCGCGTCGCCGGTTGCGTTTCCCGTTCCCGTTGTTGTGGTGTTCTGCCCGGCTGTTCCCTGTGATTGTTGAGGTGCGACGTTTGGTGTGACGGTCGTGGAATAATCGCCGAGCGGCAATCGGTCGGTGATAGGACTCTTGCCATTTACTACCGCGCCGTTTTGCGGCGTCACAACAGACGGAGCAGATTGCGTCCCGGTGGTCAAACTGTTCGTATTGCTACCCCTCAATTCGCGCGCGATCTCTTCAACGGTTAAGGCTTGCGGTGAGTTGTTGCTATTTGTTGCTTCGCCTGCGCGATTTTGCGCTCCCGAATTTCTCACGCGGTAAGATTCATTGCCGCTTCCTGCGAAAAGCCACAAGTAAGCCGCGATAAGAAGCATCACCAGAGCGCAGCCGATGATGCCGAATGAGAGTAGATGACGCTTCCACCTTTTTCGCTTCTCGTCTTGTTCAAGCAGTTCTAAATTTTCTTCCGACTCGTCATCGCTTAACGCTTCGTCCCGTCTCTCAACTTCCGCAGCTCCCGGACGAGTTGAAGTTGTTTCTCGTTCAGGCGTTGCCGCATGAGCTTGAGGCTGTTCCCTGTGACGCGAATCCTTCTTCGCTTCGCGCTCGCCAAATGTCTCCGAGTGAGCGTCAAGAGTTCCAACCGCGCCATTCAAATCCGATAGCGTCAGCTTCACGCGCTTGTGACCGTTGCCATTACCGTTGCTGTTGTTGCCGTTCGTGTACACGCGCTCGCTCCTCTCTTGCTTATTCGTTTCGGTTCGCGCTGCTCAGTTCCGTCGAAGCAGGTTGGTCGGCTGCTGCGTCCTGCGCGATTGACAAACGCACGCGCTGCGCTGCATCAAGCACCGGCGTCTCGTAAATGATCGCGTAATAGATAATCGCGCCCGCCGGAAGCGCGCTGCCGACGCCAGAGGCTTCCGTGTGCAAACGGTTGATCGAACGAACTTGCACCGCTTGTCCCGCATCGCCCAACGTCAACAAATCAAGGTCGGGTCCTCCCGCGACGATTCTCAATCCATTTTGGGTTGTATTCTTCACGGCAACAACCGTCATGCGGCGCTGATCGTCCACGTCAGTTGGCGCAGTCGCTGAGATCGAGAGTCCGTGAACGGGCGCGCTCCACCGATTGAATCTTGCGGGAGCGGCCAGAGATTCGCGTAACGCGCGTTGCGCTTCACGCGGCAGATCACTCGCGCGACGGCGACGATTTGAATTAGAGCGCGCGCGATTGCCGACAAGCTCACCGCTCTCAAGCGTGACGCTCGCTGTTGTTTCGCGTGGCTGCTCACTTACGGCAGCATTAGGCGCGTCATTTGGAGTTTCGTTTGCGACATTCGCGCCGCCAACGCGCCGCGAAGAAACTGTTTGTGTTCGCATAGGCTGTGGGGTTCTGCCGTCGAGGTTGACTGCTAAACCTGCGGCGCGCCGTGCAGCGACGACTTCATCGCGCCCGTACATCACGACACAACGATGCGCCATACGTGCGACATCACGAACCGGATAGAAAAGGAATGTGACGAACATCCCCGATTGCATCTGCACCGAGATAGACGCGCGTGCTTCGCCCGTTCCAATTCCCGTTTCGTTCGCACCATTGAGAAAGCCGCTTCCGGCGCGAAACACAAGGTAATGGTCGGAGGCTAATGTCGGCGATTCGTCGTAAGTAACGATCTGCGAGCCGCCCGGATGCACGGCAAAGAAATTGTCGGACGCGGGAAACTCGACGATGATAGGTCCGTGTTGCGCGAGTCCAAGACGAATCACCGGGTCTTCATTCCCGCGCACGGTGACTTGCGCTTGCCCGTAAAGATATTCGGGCGGCGCAGGCGGCGGCACAACCACTACCGGCGAGGGAGAAACGGGTGCAGTGCCGCGCCGCGCGGCTGCCATCCTTCTTGCGACTGCTCCGGCACGAGGATTTCTGCGTCGCTGGTATGCGCGATGTGAGTTTCCGTCAGTTACGGGAGAGGCGGTCTGAGCCTGCGCCATCAAGTTTGCAGTTAAGAGGCTGCTAAACAACGCGAGCGCGTAAAGGAATCTTATGCGGGGAAATGTCACGGTCGTCTTCCTCCAAAGTCTCATGAACGATCAAAGTTCTCTGCTGAACAAATGCGAGTAAATGAATCCTCACGCTCCTGCCCTACGTTCCCGAAGGGCGCGCGTTACTGTTCGGCGCGGCGGTTTGTGATTGATTCGTGGCGGGCGCGCTCTGTAATTCTTCCCAACCGAACCAAGTGATTTGATAGCCGGTGCGTTTGTTTCTCTCGTCGCGCCCTAGTTCGTCGCGCGCGAGTTTGACGGTGAGATTCAGCTGGTGCGCCTCTTCAACGGATCGCTGATTGATGATGCGCGTCAGGGCTTGCGTGCCGATGATGTGAACGGTGAACGGATCAGCTTGGTCAATCCAGATTTGTTGCTGCGTCCAACGAGCCTGCCAACTCTCGGCAGCTTGCTGTTCAAGCACGCGATTGCGCTTCAAGTATTCAAATAGTTCGCGCCCGCGTGCGGCGATCATCAACCCAATCGCTTCGTTTAATTGTCTGTCGCGGATGTCAGGGTTGTTGCCATAGTAGAGATTAAGGAATTGCGAAGCGAGATACTTCTTGTCGCCCGCCGACGGCTCATCCGGCGAGAACCCAACTGAGTCGGTCAATCCGTACTCGCGGTTGTTCATCACCACAACGCGGTCGCCGCCCGCCGTGCGGTCAACGACGATCCGGTCGGGTCTTCGCAGGTAGAGGGTCAGATTGAAAACGACCTGCACAAGGATGATGATGACGGCGATTCCCAGCGCGCCCATCAACCGCCGATTTGCCTCGACCGTTTCCGGGTCTGCAACGTAATCAACGATGCGCTCGACGGCAGGCGCGTCCCGGTGCGCCGCCGGTGTCTCTTCGCTTGCGTCGTTCACATCAGTCGGCGCGCCGCGTCCGGCAAAAGGATTTGCGCCGATGGCTCGGGTTTCGATGATTTCAGCGGCAGTCGCCATCTTCTCTACATCCTCACACTTCGTTAATGAATCAGGTCGTTGACCAATTCAAGTTTTGACCACCGGGCGGTGTCTCTCTCGTCGCTCGCGTATCGCAAAACATCATAGACATCGTTGAGTGCGCTTCGCATTCGACGCTCCAATTCATCATCAGTCGCTATGCTTCGCGTCGGAGTCTCCGGTGGCGGTAGTAGCTCCTCACCGATTGCATCCTGCCGATTGCGGGCATTCGCTCTTCTTCTTTTCGTCATCGCCTTACCCGCTCTCACCTACCTGTCTTTCGTCGGCGAGACGCCGCAGCTTTTTCTCTCTTGGTTTACTCTCGAAAACAACCTTTGTGCCATGCATTTGTCCTGCGCGAATTAGCGAAAGAAAAGATCGCATTGAAGCCCGTCGTACAAGTTTCAAAGAACCGAGCCGGTCTTTGGAAGATCGCTTGTCAGGTTCTTATGAGGCGGTTGAAAGCGGTTGCATTTGCGAATCCGGTGGTTGCATTTGCGAAACCGCTTGGTGGTGAAAATGCAACCGCTCTCGCTCATCAACGCTGCGGAGCGGAAGCCGTAAAGTATGTCGAACGCGGTTGCGATGCGACCGTGACAGGAGCGTTGGTTGAGGCGCGGGGTAGAGTTGGGTTCGAGTTACCACGCTGCGACAATTCATCACTTTGGTTTGTCACTAAAACTCTGAACGAACGCGCGACGACCGGTGCAACTACGTTTGTTGGCGATGGCGGTTGAGCGTTCGTTTCTTCCGTTGCAGCCTCTTCCGTTCTGTTGAAGGCATAGCTTGATGTGTGTGGGATGAACGTCGGCGCGGTCTGCGCCGGTTCATTTTCAGAAGAAAGCACTGATGCGTGCGTCTTGCCGCTTGACTCTGAAGGCAAAGACAAAAGTATGTTTCTAGTTGTTGAATCCGATAGCGCAAAGATGTTTGCTGTCGATAATGTCCGCGCGACTTCTACACCGCGCGCGACGTAATTTCTTGTCTCCGTATAGGGCGGGATGCCGCCGTTGTGAGTCCGGTTCGGGTTGATAATGCGACCATCCGGCAGGCGTAGCGAGTTGCCGTACAAGTAGGCTTCGACCGTGCCTTCGCCGGCGTTATAGCCCGCCAACACAAGATCAAAACGATTGTTGAACCGGCGCGAAAGATCGCGCACATAACGCGCAGCCGCATTAATCGCCGCCGCCGCGTCGTACGGGTTCGTGAGTCCGTAGCGTGTGGCGGTCGCAGGCATGAACTGCATCATGCCGCGCGCTCCCTTTGGCGATACCAAGCCTGTCTGAAATCTCGTCTCAAGATACGCAATTGTCCACAGCACGCGCGGGTCAACGCCGTAAGCTCGCGCCGCGTCACGGATCAAAGGCTCAGCACGGCGGGCACGTTCATTCATCTCGCGCATCGTCGCGCTTTCCCTTCCTTGCGCCCGCACAAGACTTTCATTAACCCCGCCTGCTGCGACGAGTAACAGCGATGCTCCAATCGCCATCTGTAGAAATCTCTTTCGCTTCATCGCTCTAAAATTCTCCTTTCCCCTTAAACGCTTATTCGTGATTCACGTCTGTTGCGTGCTGAAGCGTCGTGCAAGGCAGATGCCAGTGAGCATGAGAGTAGAAAGCCTTTGGCACTCGCATTGCACACCAGCCGCGCGACAAGCAGCCAGAAGGCGTCCGCGCTTCCATCACGATCCGCCAAACCGGAGAAGTTGAATGGCGTGGTCGCGGAAGAATCAACGAACTGAAAGTCGGAGAAGAAAGATGATGAAAGAACTCAAGAAAGGCTTACGCGCCCGCGTCATTCGCGCGAGCGAGCAGTTGAACTTAGTTGATGTCGGGATGGGTGAAGCGAAGGATTCGCGTGCGGCGAAATTCGGTAAGGGAGCGATTGCTTTCGGCATCCTGCTTGAAGCAATAGAACCCGTCGTGACGCTTGTTGTGGTGATGACACTCGCCGCTGTGCCGTGTTTCGCGCAAGGCTCAACCGGCGGGACGATCTTCGGGCAGGATCAATCAATGGTGCCGAACGCCATCCGGCAGGTTGTGATCTTCGCCGCCGGTATTGCGTTTCTCATCGGCGCGCTGACCGTCATTTGGGGAGCGTTTCAGTATTCGCGCCGCCAAGAGTGTATGAATTGCTTCATCGGCGGCGGACTCTTGATGACCATCGGCGGCGTGATCTCACTTATCAGTTACTTGGCTTCGGGTCGCGGCGTCACAGTTGACCGCACGCTCAACTAAACCCGGCTCAAGAATCGAAAGAGGTTTTTGAAGATGCAAGATCATCCGATGCGCGAGCGCATCTACTTGCCGGTCGTGCGCTTCGGCGTGCCACACACCGATTGGAAGTACGTTTTCCTTGTCACCTTCGCGGGGCTAGTGCTTCCCTTCATTCTGAACATCAAGCTCTACGGCATCCCCGTGCCGATGTTCACCGGCACACTTGCGCTCGCCGCGTCGGTTGCATTCTTCAACTTCATTCGACTTGGACGACGCCCGCTCTGGTTTCAACACACCTTGCGCGCGCTCTTTACCGGTGCGAACAATCGCGCCGCGATTCCACAAGATGACTTAAACGAATGGTGGGTCAAAGAGGGCAGAAAGTCATCCGACGATAAGGAGACTTCAGGCGGCAAGTCGCGCTCACAAGAAGCCGCCACCGTTTTCCGCTTCGAGTACCTGTGAGGTCAATCAATGGACATCTGGACAATCATCGGCGTCGGCTTCTCGGCGATTCTCGCCGGCGTAGGAGCGAGTTTCGGATTGCGCCTGTTGCAGTTCGGGCGTAAGAGTCGTCAAGCGGCGGACGCACGGCAAGCAAATGTTTCGGCGCAGACAGAAAGCGATGAACGCCTGCGCCGCCGTTTAAGTCGCCCCGTTGGGAGTCGGCGCACGAGCGAGATTCACGGCATTAACAGTCTCGGATTCTTGCGTCACACCGATGGCAGTTACACCAAAGCCTACGCGGTCGAGATGCCCGCGACGCTCTATGCCGCCGACGCGGAAGTTGATCGCCTCTATAACGATTGGGCGCGGATGCTGCAAAGCGCGCGTCAAGCGGGCTGCCTCATTCAGACACGCCATGATGTATGGGCAGATTCAGGGCGCGCGATTCACCAGCACCTTAAAGCGCAGGCGCACGCCAAAGATACTTACATGCCTGCGCGAATGCTTCACACCGTCGGACTCACCGGCACCGAAGGCGCGGCGCGTGAAGGCGGCTTCCAAGACGATAGATTGACGCTGTGGGTGCGCGTGCCAGCCCGTCATGATAGTGATCCGTCACGCGCGAGGCTCACTCGCCTTGCGCGATTCTTTCCCCAGTTCATCAAAGAATTACATCAGCAAGGTATCACTCTATTCACAAACGCTATCTTCACAAGCTGGACGCAAACCAACCGTGAACAAGTCTTCGCCCGCGTGCGCGCAGCCGAGCGCGAAGCCTCGAACGCCGCCGCTCAAATCTTCGCACACCTAGAACATATGTGCCCGCTCACTCTGCGACCGTTTACACGCGCAGAGATGTGGCGCGAAACATTCCTTGCTCATCGGCAAAACGAACGTCATGCGCCAATGCTTTCGCCAATCGAAGGCACGGACTTACGGCAACCTTTGTGCAGCGAAGAGATCGCCGGACACGGGCAGTTCCTTATGCACGGCGATTATCCGGTCAGCGTCGTTTCACTATTTCGCCCGCCGACGCCGGTGATTACGGCGGGCATGATGCGCGTGATGACGGCGAATCCGAATCTCGCCTTTCGCCACACGACTGTCGTCGAATACATCACTCTCGATCAAGAGCGAGCGAAGGCTCATCTCAAAGACCAACATAAAGACTTGAGCCGCGCGCAAACCGCTGTCTCTCGCAAGTCGCCGACTCCCGGCGATGACGACCCTGAAGCGCAAGCCGCGCAAAGCGACATCAAGAATTTACGCGCCGAGATCGCGGGCGGGCGCGAAAGCCTCGTCGAAGCACGCGCTTACGTCATCGTGTACGGTGAACAGGCTCGCAACCGCGTGGAACTTCTCCGTTCAGTTGAAAGACTCGATGAACGCTGCCGCCACGTCGTGTCCGCGCTTGGCAGGATGCCCGGCGCTGATGCTGCACGCGAATCCGCGCAGGCGTTGCGCGCTCTCTATCCACAATGCATCGCCGGAGAGTTGAGCGCGAAACGGACGGGCAGAGAGTTCACAGAGACAACGCGTAGCCTCGCGCGTCTCGCGCCGGTTGAAGCCGTCTGGCGCGGCTCGCGCAATCCGCACACGCTCATTTCCACGCCGTCGAATCACCTTATCGGCTTCAATCTTTTTGATGCTTCGGAAGTGCCGTCACCTTTAGGACTGCTGCTCGCCGGTTCACGCGGCGGCAAGAGCGTGCTGCTGTCGGAAATCATCACTAACGCACTGGCGACGATTAAGAAATTGCGAGTCCGCGTCGTTGATTATGGTAACTCGCAAGAACCGTTGGTTGCCGCGCTCGGCGGGCGTCACTTGAAATTTGACCCACAAGAGCGTGCGACAATCAACATCTGGGATTATGAAGGCTTGAAAGATGGCATACCGCCTGCCGAGCTTCAGAAATGGTACGTCGTGCAGGACGCGCTGCAACTTGCCCGCGTAGATGCGAAGGAGAGCGAAACAGCTTACGCCCGCTTCGCCGAAGACATCCTGACTTTAATGGTGCGCGAGGTGTACAAGAACGAAGTTCCACGCAACGGCAAGGACAAGCCAAAGCAGGAGCCGCGACATGAACATCTGCTAGAGATGCTTGCCACTTATGAATTTGACGATCCGGAAGCAGACGCCGTCAGAACACAGCTTCGCATTGCTTTGGAAACTTTCAGAAGCGATCCATTCATTGATGCTCCGACCTCTCCGCAATTCGCCCAGGAGTCTCCGCTTGATGTGTATGAGATGAAATCTTTGGAGAACTTCTCCGACCGCGTGCGGCAATCCTTAGCGTTCCGCATCGTCGCCCGCGTCATTCAGTCGGAAGGTCATCGTGAGCCGGACGGCACGCGCACGAAGATGCTTCTCGCGTTCTACGAGATGTGGGAATACACGCGCAACTACCCGAAGATCGTCGCGGCGATTGACCGCTACGCGCGCACCGGTGGCAAGGAAGGCGTTTTAACTTTACTTGCAACGCAAGCCTTCAAAGACATCACCGGAACGCCGGAAGCTCCGAATCCGATTGGTCACTCGCTGATGAGTAACGTCGGCGTGAAGTTCATCGGCGTGCAGTCGGGCGACTATGCCGACCTGGTGCGGAAATTCAAATTCACGGAGTCGGTCGTTGCCGCGATTGATTCGATTAAGAATGCACCCGGTCACTACTCGGAGTTCGTCGGCATCTGGGGCGCAGGCTCACATCAGCAAGCGCAGAAGTTCCGCGTCGTGCTGAATTCGGCGTTGAAACTGTGGACATACACGTCGAACTCGGACGAGCGCAACGCCCGCCGCCGCGTGCAGTTCCTTAAACCACACTGGCATCCGGTTCAAGTGCATATGTGGCTCGCGGAACATTATCCGACGGGGCTGGTCGGCGCGGGCCTGACACAAATTGACGAGGCGTTACTGTTTGCAGACGAACAACGCGCCGCATGAAATGGAAGGGGTGACTGGGATGAATTTACGCTCTCGCTCTAAACAAGCAATGCTCGGCTTGCTCATTGGCTTGCTGTTCGTTCCAGGTCAAACAGCGCGGGCGCAATGGGCGGTCTATGACGGAGCGAACCACGCCACGCAGCTTACCCGCATGGCAGAGGATGCCGCGCGTTGGGTCGAGACGGTCAATCATTACCTCCAAGAAATCAACAGGTATTCGACGATGATTGATAATCAGGTTGAGCAGATTACACGGCTCAGCAATATCATGCAGACGGTTGACGAGCAACTCGCACGCAACCGCAACCTCATCAACACCGTCGCCGGATTCGGGCGAACGATCCGCCAGATTTTTCAGTTGCAACAAGACATTCGCACGATGGTTTCGTGCCGCATCCTCGCCGTCCAGCGCGTCTGGGACAGAATGCGAAACGGCATCTTCGACCCGCAGCAGAATATGCGCGACCTTGAAGAGTACATGCGCCACTCCATCGGGAAGCCTTCGCAGCAGAGAGTTGAGTATCATGAATTACTGCTCGAACAGGATGCCGAGTTCGGCGAGGCGGTCTATAACCGAGAAGTCGCCTACGGCAGGCTCGCCCGCGCCGAAGAAGCGCAACACGCTTTAGAAGCCGCGCTCACGACGGAAACATCCAAACCTGTTGGGGAGCAGCAGGGCGTAGATAGCCTGCTTCGACAGCTCGCCGAGTGCAAGCAGTACATCGCCACGCTCACCGGGCAGATCGCCGAGTACACGCGCATCGTCAACGAGAAGATGACGCAATTCGGCGTGAAGATTGACGCGCACGCGCGCTTTGGGCAAGCCGTCGTGCGCGAGACGGAAGCATGGCGCGAGATGACGCGCGTCAATCAAGAGACGCTGAGGAGTTTGGATGCCCTTTTCGATCCTGAAAACCCGGTTGAGGAAGTATTTGACTTTCCCGAAGACGAGTACGAACCGTTTGTGATTCGATAGCGATTACCCTTGCAGGACAGTCTCTTGATAGCAGCCCGGTGAATGCTTGTTTAGCTGTCAAAGATATTATGATGAAGTTCCCGTGGCAGAATCTTAGAACGAATAAGCGGACGCGAAGCCTTGCGGCTCGTGATGCATTGCGGTGGTTGCTGCTTGTAATGATAGTTTGCCTGCCGCTCATCACGTTCACTGCTGATACGGTCTTCGCGCAGAGTTCAGTGCCTACGCCAGCAGCTTCACCTTCCGCCGGCGCACCTCAGCAAGTGCGCGATCTGGCGGGCATCGCCATCCGTTTTGTGCCTGCCGTTAAACGTGTCGTTGAAGGCGCGATGCTCCGTCGTTACACATTTCTGGCGACCGTGTTCGCGCAACTCGTCATGCTGGCGGCGTTCATCAAACTGCAAGCTGACAAGCCCGGCGCGACGCGCGACTTTTTCGGTCAGTGCGGGCGCGCCATCATCATTCTGCCGTTCATCGTGCTGGGCCCGTGGTTCGTCAGCTACTTTTACTCGCTCGGCTACAACCTCGTCTTCCCGTTGCGCGCGCCGCTCTACGCTTCCATTGATGAGTTCAACGATTCTTATTATCGCTTCACGATGGGCATATTCACCGCGACCGACCGGGGCGGAATTTACCAGCCGATGCCAAGCGGTACGGGAGCAATTATCGGCGTGCTGACAGACAGGGAAAGCAGCGTCAAGACCGTTGACCAGATGGTTGACCCGGCGCGTTGGGACATGACGAAGCTCTTTTCGATTATGAACATCGCGCGCGGCATTCTTTCCTTCGCCGAGTTTGTGCTGATCGTCTTGACGGGCTTTCTCATGATTGCCTTTCGCCTCGCCGTCCCGTGGATGATTGCGATGAGCATAGACCGCTCGCTCGCGCACGAAGTCTCGTACAAGTTCGCGCGCGGTGTCGTTGTCTATACCCTCGTCTTCCCTATCGTCGCGCACATCCTCGAAATCATCGCTTACAAAATCGGGACCTTGGGGATGGCGATTTATGACGGCACACCGATGTACAACATTGACCCGCAAACGGCGCAGCTCATCGCGCGGCCGGACGTTGATCCGACGTTCTGTTTCGGCGTGGCGACTTTCATGATGTTAGTCGCTTCCCTGTGCGTCATCGCTGCGCCGGTTCTGTCGTGGAAGATCGCTTTCGGGCAGACGTTCGAGGGTGTAGCGTCAGTGGCATCCGGCTGGATGGCAGCGATTGTCGGAAGCGGCATCAATCTGGTGAGCGCGCGTGTTGGCGCAACGCTTAACAACATGGCTGAAGGGCTGCAAGTTGACACATCAGCCTCGGCAGGACTAACGACGGCGCGTGCTGATTACAATGCGACAACGCAAATCAATGCCGCCGGTTTGCATAACCAACTCGGACAAATATCCGCTTCGCGCACAGGCGCGATTATGACGAATGATGCTGCCGCCACGCGAGAACAGTCTAACCTGCTCGCCGTCTATCACAACAGCATGACTAATGTCGCAATCGGCCGCGACGCGCAAACAAGTGTTATCGAAGCCGACCGCGATTACGGGACGCGCGGCGCGAGCAATCAAACAGCACGCGAACAAGGACAGGTTTTGCTCAATCAACAGACGGGCGAAAACACGAACGAGCAAGCGTGGTGGACGTTTGGCTCGGAAGTCATCGGCGGTGCTGGCGGAGTCGCTGCCGGTGGCGCGCCGGGCGCTGGTGTTGGCTCACAAGCCGGCGGTCTCACGAGCCGTCCCGGTCAGATTGTCACCGAAGGAGTCAACATCGAGACGCAAGCGCGGGGCGGCATCGGGTTATCAAGCGAATACTTGAGTCGTACTGTCGAAAATAATCGCACTTATGGGGAAGATCGCACGGCGGTTGAGCAGACGCGCGCTTCGCAGATGGAAGGCGCATTAACCGCGCAATACGGAAATCAATCGGGCGCAATCTCTGTTTGGCAGCAAAGCGTCAACGGGGCAGTGAACGCGCAAGCCGGCATCGCCTCTCGTTCTGCGAGCGAAAGTACCGGAATGCTCAACGAAGCAGCGCAGGTGAAACTAGCCGGAAGTGAATCGGCGATTGAGCAAGTGCGTTCTGCCGGACTTCAAGCCGCCGAGTGGCACCGGATGGCACAGATTATCGGTCAAGTTACGCACGACATGACCAGACGCATCGAGGAGATGGGTCAGTACCGCTTCTAGCGTGAGGCGAAACTTGTGATAAAACTTGAAGCTCTCAACTTTCTGAAAAATCGAGCGGGCGGCGACTGAATGCGACGAGCGCAGACAGCAATAGTGTCATGCGAACACTTGCTGCCTTTTGACTTCGCTTTGGAAAGTTGAGACTGCCCATGAGTTACGAAGTGATGAATGGCGAAAGTGCCAAACCTTTTTGCGGACTGCCGAACCGTTATCCTGAGCGGCTGCACGTCGGTTTCGCTCGCGCGACGCGAAAGAACCCTTGCCCTATTTGCGGCGCGAAGAAATACTGTCAGGTGACGCGCGACGGCAAGCTCGCGCATTGTATGAAACAGTCAGCCGGAGCGATCAAACGCGCCAAAGACGGCGGCTACGTGCATATTCTCATCGAAGACCTACGCTCTTTCCATATCACACGACCGAGTGCGATTTTGAATACAGACGAACAATCACGCCGCGCCGCCCCGGAGACTACGCCCATCGCTCCGCTTGAAATCAGACACGCCGCGTATCAGAAGTTAATCGCGCTTTCTCCTGCGTCCCGCTACGTGTGCGAACTCGTCACCGCCACGCCGGACGGTCTGCTGGCGCGTGGACTTTCGCCGCAAGACGTTATGCGCTTTGGCGCGTTCCCATCACGAGTCAGCGAACGCGACCAGTTAGCGCACGAAGTAAATAGGTTCATCGAAGAACATTTTCCGGCGTACAAGGAGACGCATAAATTAAGCGGCGTCATCGGCGTGCCGGGCTTCTGGCTGAAAGATTACGCTCAAGTCAAACTCGGCAAGGATTTTAACTACAAACGCCCCGCGCTTATTATTCCCTACCGTAGCGAGCATGGCTTAATTCAAGCTTGTCAACTACGCTTCGCCGGACGACGCGGCGGCTATCACTGGCTCTCGACCGCCGAAGACTGTCTCGACCGCGAATCGTTCGGTACAAGCTCCGGCAGCCCTCTTCATTGGACGGCAGAGCCGGGCGAAACAGTTAGTTGCAAAGACCTGCCCATCCTCGTCACAGAAGGCGCACTAAAAGCTGAAGTCTTCGTGCATCTTCGTCCGCCAATGCGTGCGATTGCGACCGCTGGCGTCGGCGTGGCGCACGCCGAGATCGTCCGGGCATTGCGCGGTTGCGGTGCTGTAATCGGTTTTGATAGTGACCACAGAGAGAACGCACAAGTCTGCCGTCAACTTGGAAAACTAATTGCAGAGCGTGAGCGGGATGCGCTCTTAAACGGACAGAAAAACAGCACGAGCATCATTATCTGGGAAGGCGCGAAAGGAATTGACGATGCTGTATTAGCTAATGGGCGACTGCAAGTAATGAGCATTTCCGAATGGTTTGATACTCTGACTGGCAAAATGCTTGCTGAAGTAGAGGACGTGTGGAAGATATTCATGTTTACACCATCTCCCCAAAAAGCCGATGATTAAAAAACTAAGGCAGGTGCAATTTCAATATGGAGTATCCAAACGTAAGAGCAAGCAAATTTTGTCCGTTGTGTCGCTAAGATAAAGAGCAGGAGCTACTTGTTTGTTGGACGTGCTATCGCAAACATGATATGCGCTCCGGCAATGTGGAAGTTGAGCGTCTTATCAATCAAGCAGAAGCCGAGTTGCGCATAAACCATGCGATAAGTTGTTCCGCCAGTCAGAACTAATTCCGTTTCACAAAGATCACGCTGTGGGCGTCTGCGTTGGGCGCAAGCAACTGCGGCACATCTTCTTGCTTGAGGCTCTCCATATAAATCTGATTGCATCCCAGATTATAAGCATCTTGCACACTTCTACCGTAAGCCAATGCTTGATAGAAGGATGCAGCAAAGCTGATCGCAGATAGGTCTTTAATTGCATCGGACATTCCGACTACGCAATCAATGTGTTCTGCGATAGCTTCGGCTTGTGCTTTCGAGAAACATGCGTTAAGCACGACACACCGAATGTTATCTTTTAGCGTCGAGAACAAACTGCTCAACGCTCGCGCCGGCACAACCTGACTATTACCGTTGTGATCCTCTAAAACGATTTCGCTGGCACTACTTCCGTGACCGCTAAAATGGACGATATCCGGTTGATGACGCAGCAAATGACCTTGCAAATCGGTAACGCGCACAGCCCATTCTTGTTCTAGCATGAAACATTCTCGAAATTGGGCTTGACGTAACCTAGCACCGATTTCACGAACTTCGGCATCAAGCCTCAAACGCCCTTCATCCATTGGCGTGGCGGCGAGAAACAGTATTTTTATCATCCTCGATTCCCTTTGAATTAGTGGTGAAGCGTTCGAGTCAGTAGAGTCAGAGAACACGACGGCTGGAGCATTGCTGATGATATTATAAGCAGCGAGGCTTAACGCTGTGCGAGTTAGCTCAGCATCAGCGCTGCCTCTGCTTTTCAAATTAAGAAGTGCCTGTTGCTCCTCTTGCAGTTTCTCTGGGCCGTCCCTTTTCTCTAGCAGCCCTCTAGCAGACAGTACAACGCAAACATCAGAGACAGAAGCATCATCTGGCGCGGGCAGTGCAGGCGTGACTTTAGCTGCGCGTTGAGCGGCGGCAAACAAGCATTTATGCCAACTTTCGACATCACGCATCTTATAGCTTTTGTGAATGAAGTTGGTCATCCACCCGGCAATTTGTTTGCTTGTTTCATGTTCTCCGAGAAACTTTGCCCCTAGTGCGACACCCAAAACGGCGACAGAATCAACACTCACACCCGTAGGGGTTTCATTAACTGACGAAGGACGACCTGCGAGCCACTGTAATCCATTCTTCAATGCCTCAACTTCTGTGTCATCAATCAATCCGGTGTCAGCATGGAATCCTAGAATGGCGACATCCTGATAGGTTCGCGCAGCACCCGCATGGTTCGCAGCCCCGCTTGCTGCCGCTTTAAGATCAAGCCCGATGTTCTCTATAGGCAAGAGCCAGGCGGCAAACGCTTCATCGAGGCTACGCTGACCTGCCAGCGCGCCGAGCCGTCTAATGAGCGCGGCGCACGCATCGCTCAACAAGATTTCATTTGCGCCTCTCATAAAAACCACCTCGTTTTGCCGATCCGCCCAAGCATTGCATCGGGATTCCAGAACGACACGTTTGCCAAGTTACCGAGCAAGTTCGCGATCAAGTCCGAGTAAAGAATCGTCACCGGCATCGGAGACGGAAAGAAGCTACGCCATGAGTGACAGGAGAAGGCAAAGACTTGTCGCGCCAAGTAAGTTGTGTCGTTGAAGGTTGAGTTGCGATGCAACTTCAGCAAGATAGGGCGCGGCATACCATGATGCGGCTGTTTAATGTCTTTTGCTCCGACTGTCGTCATTAGCACTTCATGCCATGATAGCCGAAGGAAATAGCCACGCTCCGGCGTAAACACACCCTTTGTTTTGCGTGTTTTGTAGTCAAATACACCTTGTTGATTCTCATCAAACAAGCGGTATGGATGATCTTCGACGATGTGCAGAAAAGCTAAATCAACGTCGTAATCGCTGAGTTCCGCGACTGCCTTTTTCACCGCATCGGCTTCGATGTCTTTGAATGGCTTGAATGAGTGAAATACAAGACGCACATGATCCCGCTTCTGCCAATTCAGTTCGCGCTTGACGTTGGCAATAGTCACCTTCAAAGACTCAAGTAGCGCGCCTTCGTATTCTGCCATCGGAACGGCTTGCGATAAGTTTGATAGATGATAATTACCGTCGCCGGTGAAAACGGTCGTGATGCCAACGATGCGCTCTCTTTTGCCAAGCCGTCCTTCGCCGATGTGCGCGCTTCCAAGTCCGAAAACAATTTCATGCGCGAGAGATGGATTCGCTTTCATCAGCCACGGCACGCCACCAAGTTTCGCGTATGTGGCAAGCGCCATGTTGTTCAGGACGTAACCTAGTTGGCTATCTGGCAAGTTCGCAGTTTCGGTTTCGAACTCTTGGACGGGAATTTGCTGTGCGAGAAAAGCGGCTTTAGTAATAAAGTATGGATTTCTGTCACCATACAATCTATGAAAACGCTCCTCGATTTGGACGAGAGCTAAATCCCATTTCATGTCACGGTCACGCTGTTGAGCTAAAGCTTGGCGGGCGGCCTTCTGATAAGACTCTGCCGTGTCGTTCTCCGCCGTGAAAAACTCGAAAGACATATCATCCAGCTTGTACTTACGAACCAAGCCCTGTGCGAAAGGCGCTTTTTTGTTCGATTGGTTAGATGTAGTTGCTCTAAGCGGATTGGCGTTCGAGTTCTGTTGTGCGATGCCGTTCTTAAATTTGTAAAGGAACTGCTCGACACGCCCTTTCTGCGACGCTTGGCAGATAACACACACCTTCGGCTTAGTCGGCGTGTGGTTCTGGTAAGCGAACGGGCCGTGTACTTCTAAGCCTCTATCGTGCCAAGTGTCTGTGCGTCTGCCCGCCGGATCGAAAATATAAATAGGCTTATCGGCGATTTGAATAGCCGGAAAGGATTTCGTCACACCTTCAGCGAAGAACGGCTGAAAGGAGAACTTGACGCCGGGCAGCATCTCCAGTTTCAGGTTGCCCAAATAGGTAATAACTTTTCTGAGGCTTTGCAGGCGTGTTTGACCGTTACGAAAGTCGGCGAGCTTTTGACCGAGAGTATCTTCAATCGGGGCAGCGTGCTTATCAAAAGCATGAACCAGACAATGTTCGATAACATTGTAGTCGCGCACCAGCACTGCTTCACTAGCAGCCACTGATTCGACCTCATCACGCGAATCATCGAGCAGGAGCGTATCGCCTTGCACTTCTGTTACTCTACCAATCCTCTGGAGTTTCGGTACGACGCGCTCATCTGCGTTGGGCAAATATCTGCCGACGTAAAGACCGACCAACGGAACCCCCTCATCAAGAAATTCTTTGCAAGAGCGATTGATGATCCATGTTGTCTGTACATTTAGGGAAAGCCCGACGAAGGGAGGATAACGATCAATGGTGATCTTCCTGATGTCCGCTTCGTATAAAGGCTTAACTGCGAGCCACGATGGGCAGGCAACTCCATTGGGCAAGGATGCGGCAAGAAAATCCGTTTGATTGTCGGCAAGAAATTTGACGGGTGCGTAATCGTGTATCTGGCGACCTATATTATGAAGGTAGTTGATGAGCGCGTCTCGAACCAGAGCCGCACACATAGCCGGATTCTTTTTCAGTTCTATTATCCGTGATGAATCTCCGATAGAAGGTGCGCCTTCGACAACCGGAACGGATAGAATCTCGTCGCCCTCCCGACGGAATACATGCGTGCGGAAATGCTTATCTCTCAAAGCCTGCAGATGATCTTTGTCTTGATATTTGAAGACACCGACATCTACTTCCGCGTTCTCATATCTGATTGGTGAAAGATTTAGAACCAGCTTCCGGTTGTTTGTTGTTGCCATCTTCGAGGTAATCTCACGTCCTTATGTAATCTGCCTTACGCCGCGTACTTCCCTTCTTCAACTTGTCTAGCTTGACCTAGCAGCACAAGCGTTTGCAAAAGTTCTTCGATGCGGTCAGCGCGTCCGCGTTGGAAGGTCTTCGCCAACTGCACCGGAGTGACAATGCCGGAGTACAAGACGAGCGCGTTTCGCACCGCACGCGCTTGTTCGGCGAGATTGGACGGGAACGGCTGCTTCGCTCCGGTTTTTGGGGTGGCTTGTTTCGTCTCTTCATCTTTCATGTCGAGCGCGCTTTGAGTTGCGCCCGCTGGATGCTGATATTCTGGACGCAACCAACGAACAAGCCCGCGCGCTTCCTCTGCCGCGCGTTCATGGTTGAGCGCAACGAGCCGCTCTAAAATCTCATCGTCGGAAACGTCGTGCGCCCAACCGTAAGCGTCGCAGACTGCCTTATCTAAATCATCGTGCAAGCCTTTGAGAACAGAGACAAGCCCTTGCTCATGAATGACGCGCTCGCGTGGATTCAACGGTTCACCGACGCGCAAGGAAGCGAGCACGTTATACATCTCGGTGATGGTGAGACGCGGATGCTGCGCTTGTTGCCGCTTTCGATGCGCGTCGAGTGATTCGGCAATTTCGCGGATGCGCTGTTTTTGTTCCTCAGCACACTCAGGAAAAGCAAACGGGTCAAAACAGGTATTGTTTCGCCAGCGCGGACGATCTTCGAGCGTTGAGCCTGCCGCCGTCGCCCAAGTGATATGGATACGAGAGCTAAGTACGCCAAGCACGAAAGCATCATCGTGCGCGATAACAAACAATGAGTGATCTGGCACGACCTCAACTGGAAGCAAAACAAAGAAGCGGTGCTTTGAAGTTTCGAGTGTGGCGATATAACGCTTCAACCCTTTAAGAGCCGCGCGCATAGCAGTACGTGGTTCTCCAAAAATCCACCATCGTTCACGGTAAGATTGTCGTTGATTTTGATCGCGTAGGGGCTTTACGCGCTCGAATAACCATTGGTAAAGGGATGGATACCGCTTTACAACTGCTTCCTGTTCCACGCCGAATAAGTCAATGACATAACGGTTCTGACTCTGCTGCGAGAGTTCGCGCCCGCTTAAGTAAGGTTTAATAACTTTCGGTAAAGCCTCCGCGTTGTATCCCACCCGTTGTAGCTCATCAGGCAAAAGACGAAATCCATCTCCGACGAGGGTAACGCCCATGAAAGACAAACCTATATTTGCTTTAAGGCGTTCGACTCCGGCGACATTTGCACCGACAGTCAAATCTGGATGCACCTTGCCCTGCGAAGAACTCAAAACAACTTTCGCTTCATCACCGTCACCGTATTCTTCGCTTATCACGCCTACTAACACACCCTCGCTGTTCCCTAGCTCTGCAACGGTCATGGCAATTCGCACGGCTGCGCCATCAGTTGTATCAACCCACGGATGATCTGGAACAGCAAACATGAGCGATAAACCATTCTTTGCTTCCAAGTGTTCTTGTAGCACTTTGCGATTGAAAGTCTGCGTGATGCTGTTTGTCGTTACTAGACCGAAGCGGCGCAGTTTGCCCTCACGCAACAAAGTTGCAGCGTGATTCCACCAATACATCACATAATCGCTCGTCTCCGGTACGTCATTGTGTGTTTCTCGCAACGCTTCGACGTAGCCATCGCCAAGCGCAGCACGCATTCTCTTGTTTCCGATAAACGGCGGATTGCCGACGATGTAATCAGCCGCTTGCCATTCGGCTCGGCGCGGATTTGTGTAACGCAGGACGGGCACGCGCGCCGTCTCGTCCGGCACGAATTCGCCGGTGACGGGGTGCGGCTTTATCGTGCGTCCGTCCCAACGTGTGACAGGCTCGCCGCGTTCATCTGTCACAACTTCAACGCCATCGTAGTTAAGCACCGCATCACGGTTTTCGATGTTATGAAACTTCTTCAACACAGGCTCTTGCGGTAAGGCGTCGCCACGCGTGCGGAAGTGCCATTGCAGATAGCCAATCCACAACACAAGGTCGGCAATCGCCGCCGCGCGCGGATTAACCTCAATACCTAAAAGTTGATGTGGATCAATCGTCAGCAATACATTCTGCTGCTCACCGAAGTCTGCGAGCGCGGTCAAGACTTCACCTTCGAGCCGCTTCATGTGTTCGAGCGTGACGTAGAGAAAGTTGCCCGTGCCGCACGCCGGATCAAGCACGCGCGTTTGACATAAGCGTTCGTGAAAACTTCTGATCTCGGCAACCGCATCTTTCAGGTTGCCCTGTTTGGCGAGCGTGACGGCTGCCGCCTGCGCTGCCGCCCATTCTTCGCGGAGCGGCTCGATCACCGTCGGCATCACCAGTCGCTCGACGTAAGCGCGCGGCGTGTAGTGTGCGCCGAGACGATGGCGTTCAATCGGGTCAAGAGCTTGCTCTAAGAGTGTGCCGAAGATCGCCGGTTCAACGTCGCGCCAATCGGCGCGGCTCGCTTCGATTAAGAGTTCAAGCTGTTCATCGGTAACAGGCAAGGCTTCTGCGCTTTCAAAGAGTCCGCCGTTGAACCGCAACAGTTTTTGTCTCAGCGTAGGCGAAAAACTACCTTCCGCCATCGCGCGCCAGACGGACTCAACCATGTCAGGGAAGATCGAAACTTGCCCGCGCAAAGATTCGAGAAGTTCGTTAAAGCTGGCTTTAGGAATCAAATGCACGTCTTCGGCGAACATCGTGAAGATCGCCCGCATTAGAAACGCCGCAACTCTCTCCGGTTTGTGTCCTGATGCTTCCAAAGATTTGGCGAGGCGCGCCAGACGCTCGGCGATGTCGCGCGTGATTCTCGCGTTGCGTTGCGCCGGATCAAGCGAAAGAGGACTATTCCAAACCGCTTTAAGCAGATCACGGACTTCTTCCCTTTCAAGATATCGTAAGGAGAAACGAAAGCTGGCTGAATCTGGAAAAGGAACGTATGCGCCACCGGTGCGCGAAAACTCGGAGTAGAGGGCTATGGAATGCCCGACATCTACGATGATGAGAAAAGGCGGACGCCCTTCCGAAACCGGAAGCGCACGCGCATACTGCTCGGCTTGACCGCGCGCCGCCATCATCGCTTCGTCCCAACCTTGCGTGCCGCGTACCGCCGTACCTCTTCGCGTGCGTCTGGTTCTTGGAATTAACTCGGCTTGCGGTTGCGTATGCTGCTCGCTTCCCTGCTTGGCTTCGAGGACAAACGAGCCGCGCTTGTAGAGGTCAATGCGTCCGGTGCTGGTGGTGCCGTCGCCGTGATGAAACGTGACCGTCTTCTCGAAGACGTAGGCATTCTCATCTTCATCCGCTTTCGTCGGTTCGGGACGTGAGACATCGAGTACATCGCACAGTTCGGTGAGAAAGATTTGGTAGTTGGCTCTTTCGGCTGCGCCGGAGGACGCCCAACGCTCGATAAAACCATTAATGTATGGAGATGAGGTAACTGTTCGCGTCACACAGAGCTTCCTTCCCAATTACTTCAGAGATTGAGTATCAAATCTTCGCCTGAAGTCTTCACCCTCTATGATAACAGTTTTACACATCTCATAAAGACGGCTTCTGAGCCGTACGCCGACTCGGTCTTCCAGAGTTTCTTCTGATGATTGTCGGCGCGCGTCCAAATAGTTAGTGGTGAAGATCGTTAGCTTCCGGTCATTGTATCTGGCATTGATGATCTGCATCATCGTGTCGCGTACCCAATCGGTTGGCTTCGATGCGCCGAGTTCATCAAGTACCAATACTTCCGCTTCGTACACGGCTGACAGGACTTTCAGTTCTGACGTTTGCGAAACCGGATTGTACGAGCCTTGAATTTCTTTGAGGAGCGCGCCAAACTCATAGAACAAACAGTTGATTCCCTTCTCTACCAGCCCGCGCAGGAGTGCCGTTGCCAGATGAGTTTTACCGACTCCCACCGTGCCCATGAACAGCAACCCACGATCAATTGCCGGATATTCATCAATTAGTTTGAAAGCGTAGTTGAATGCCTGAAGCTGTGTGCTGTTGCCCGGCGCGGGCTGATAATTCGAGAGCGAACATCGCTCGTAACGAGGCGGGATGCGGGCTTGTTCAAGTAGATTTGCTTGCCTGTCTTGCGTGCGACATCGGCATCTTCTCGCCCCCTTGCCCGCTATTACTTCCATCCCTGAGCCGTAGCAGTAGGAACAAGCTGTTGTTTGACTTGCCGCCGCGGCGTCATGCTTCTCTTGCGAAGGATTCTCCGGCGCATCTTCACTGATATGCAGCGGATAGAATCTTCTGGCGTGTTGCGCTGACATTCCGGTTACCTCCTGTTCTCTCTTGCTGACAGGAGCGACTGCGCGCCGTCACGAACACGAGGCGCATCTTCAGCGAGCAGCCAACCACCCGCTTCCGCGCTGATTTCAGAGAGCGTCTCATCAATTGATTTGCCCTGCGTTTCCAGAAGCGCGATGCACATCTCGGCAGTATCACTGATCTCAGCTGGCGCGAGCGGATGCACCGCCTGTTGCTCGTAGCACTGCGTCGCACGACCAACTTGCAGATCAGCTTGCACCCGTTCCTGTCGCTCGTCCAGAGTCCCAAACTTCTTGAACAGATTGTAAGTCTCGTGTTGCGCTACTCTGACCGCCTTTGGCAGAGCGCGTTCTTCGAACCACTTGCGCGTCTGCGCTACCTCGTTGGCGGTGGCTTGCGTTGCGGCTTGCGCGGCCGCCGCCTTCACACACGGCTCCAACACTCGCTTGAGCCTCTCGACGATTTCATCCACCGGAACTGTGACGGAATGTGAGACGGCGGCAGGTGCGACTTCCCTTTTCTCGTGGATAGCAGGCGGCGGTTGTGGGGGATCAAGTGCCGGAGCGGATTTGGAGTTTATTCTACCAATCGTTTTCTCGTTCGCGCCGTTTTGTGGCGCGTGCGGAATTAAATCTGTATCTAAATCATCTTGTTTCCCGAAGGGATCATTAAAGGCTGCTTCATTCGGCGAAGCAGCCTTTAGCTCCATTGAAGCAGGAGCAAACTGCAAAATTTTTTCACGCCTCGTTGCTTCACGAGTACCGATGGATGCCGCCGCGCGGTTAAGAAAAATTCTAATCCCGACGCCATTCTTGCCGGCAAAGTAGCCGATCACCCCAATCTCATGAAGCCATGCCAGAGCTTTGCGCGCCGTCGCTGACGCGACGCCTAGCTGCTCGCACAACAGCTCCCATGCGTTGACCTGCTTTCCTTCGCGCATTTCAGCCTCAAAGCGTAAAACGCCCTGCCGCTCCCAAAACTTTTGCGGCGCGCTCACCAGACGCAGATAAATTTTACCCATCGCAAGCGTGATGCGATCTGCTTCAGGCGAAGTGGTCACGGCGATGATATCCGCGTCCACTTGAAAGAAATTCTTCCGGTATTCGCTCACTCCCAATTGAGTTTTGCGAACGAAGCGTGGTGTCGAGAGTGCCTGCATTGACATGCTTTTCTCCAAACTTTTTCTCGACAGATAGCAGCCGGTTGGTTATAATTCTTGTGGTCTAAACACACTACTACCGGCTCGCCATTCGTGCGAGTTGTTCTTGACCCGTTGCACTCGGTCGCCAAACTTAGGTGCTGCGGGTCAAAGTGTTTTCGAGAGCGAAATTGATCGCCCCCATTTCTTCAGCGGATAGATTCCTACCTTACTTTTTTATTCTTGAGAAGCCTGAAATTTTTTCTTCAGGGCGAAGAAATTCATTCACCATGAAATAAACTTTTCATGGATGAAGTTTTAATTTCAGGGTGAAGTATCTCCTTCAGGGTGAAATTCTAATTTCAGGGTGAAGAGAAAATTTCAGGGTGAAATTTCCATCTTGAGGTGGAATAACTTCTTCAAATCCACGTTGTAAGAAAATAAGGGGAAGTTAGAGAGAAAATACTTGCTCATTGTGCAGCAAATATATTGTATGCATCCTTGTGAAGACGGGGCTTATATAAACGGAGTTTCTCTGTGGTGATTACTTGAAGCCTGTGCAAATAAAAGTTCTTTGATAACAACCACTTAGGTTTTAAGTTTCGGTCAGGGAAGGCAAAAGTCCGCAGACTTCTGCCATTCTTTTGGTGATGAATCAAAAAGACCCTGACCACCTGTTGGCTTTAATCC
>JBBRYU010000002.1:0-53473 GCA_038237345.1 Pyrinomonadales bacterium | reverse complement strand
GGGCGCGGCCCCCCCCCCCGCCTTGCCCCCCCCCGCGCCTCTTGTGCCCGCCCAACCGGGGGCTTGGGGGGCCTGGCCCCCCCCGCTCCCAGCCCCACGCATTTGCATACGGCTATAGTGACTTTGTGGTTAAATTCCCGTCCCGATTAGTGTTGGTTCAAAACGTCGCGGGTTTTGGTTTCCCGACTTGGCGCGGGCGCGTGGGCGCGGCGGCGGGTTGCCCGTTGAGCCGGCTCGTGATCTCAATTTCAGCCCGATGCGCGGCATCGGCGATCTTCGGATCGTAAGAAGCGGTATATGGTTTGATCTGCGTAAGCGTTTCAGTGTCGCCGATGTGCGCTAAGACTTCGAGGAGTTTGATCTGCGTATTGCCGTTGACGCGTAGCAGCATCGCATAGATCGGCTGCGGCGTTTCGAGCGCGCCTAGATAACCTAGCGCCTGCTCCGCGTGCGCAGAATCGAGTGCGCGGACGACTGCGTAGAGCGCATCCGCTTTGCCCATGCGATAGAGCGCCCAGTCGAGCGCGAGCCGCACACGCGCGTTCTTCTCCTGCATGCGATAACCTTCTGTCAATCGCCGCCAGTCGGTCACAGCCAGCCGCGCCAACTCTTCCGCCCCGTGTTGTCGCATCAATGGATCGCGGTCGATCAACTGCTTTGCTGCATCGGCAGCATTCATCTGGCCCGCCCCGCTGCTGTCATCAGCCTGTGCCCGCGCGGTCACAGCGGTCAGGCACAGGCAGGCGAACAGTACGCATTTGAGCAAGCGTGAAAATCTATTCATTGCTCTACCCCTTCGGCTTGCGCAGGCTCGCGCTGTTGAGATCAAGCTCGGCGATGGGGATGACTTCCACATTCGGATATTGCTTTTGTAACTCTGGCAGAAACTCCTTCGCGTTCCCGACAATAACTACGCTCGCCTCTTTCGCCGCGAGGCGCGAGCCGGCGAAGCGTTGCACGTCGCTCGCAGTGATTCCTTGCACGCTGTTGATGTAGCGATTGATCTCGTCCAGACTCAAGCCGTAGAGCGCGAGTGAGCCGATCTGTCCGACCAATCCGCCGGAAGTTTCCAGATTGCGCGCGAAGCTACCGATGAGGACAGCCTTACGCGGCGTCAGCTCGGCGTCGGGCAGATCGCCCGTAGCCAAACGGCCCAACTCGCCAATGAGCAGTCCGGCGACCTGTGCGCCTGAAGGATTCTTCGTCTGCGCGGAAGCGACGAACGGCCCCACATCGCGGCGCGGATCGAGCGCGCTGCCCGCGCCATAGCTCAAGCCGCGCTTGATGCGTATCTCTTGATTGAGCCGGCCCGAATAGCCGCTCAGCACCGAGTTCGAGACGATGGCGCTGTAGTAGTCCGGGTCGCTGCGATTCAACCCCATGCGCCCGACAGCGACGGCCGCTTGGCCCGCATCCGGTTTGTCGATCACGACGATGCGCGGCGTGCTGCCCATGCTCGCGCTGTGCCCACCTTGCGCACCCAGCGCGGTTAAAGGCGCGTTCGGTTTCTGCCAATCGCCGAATAGTTGCTCAGCCAACTTGAAGGCCGCCGCAGGCGCGATGTCGCCACCGACGACGAGCATCGCGTTGTCCGGCCGATAATAGGTTGAGTGCAGGCGGACGATGTCTTCACGTTTGATCCGCGCCAGCGATTCGGGCGTGCCCGTCAGCGGATGACCATAGGGCGTGTCGCTGAACAGCACACGCGCCGTCACATAGCGCGCGATTTGGCCCGGATTGCCAAGCGCGACCGTGAGATCGTCTAGCGACTGTGCGCGCAAACGCTCTATCTCTTCATCCTTGAATGTTGGCCGGCGCACTACCTCTGCGAGGATCGCTAACGCCTGTGCGAAGCGCGCCGACATGACATTGACGGACGCAGTTGCTCTGTCCCAACCCGCGCCCGATTCGAGCGCGCCGCCGAGGACTTCGATGGCTTCGGCAATCGCCGGCGCGCTGCGCTTGTCCGTGCCCTTGGTGAGCAGCGAGGCGGTCATATCGGCCAACCCCGCCAGTTGCTGCGGATCGACTTCGCCGCCGTTCTTGATGTAAAGCGTCGCGCTCACGAGCGGCACGTTCTTGCGCTCGACGACGATAACGCGCAACCCGTTGCGCAGCGTCTGCTCCACCGGCTTCGGAATTTGCGGCGAGCGCGGCGCGGCCGGCGCAGGCGGCGTGGTCTGCTCGCCCTGTGCGAAGGCGGCCGGACTCGCTGCCGCCGTCAATAAGAAGCACAGCGCAGTGACAACAATTAAGCGATAGTTTGAGTTGATGAGTGCGATCATTTCTTCCTCACGCTCCTGTACGGCATAACTACTTTTTCACCGCCGAGTTGTTATTCGGGTACAAAGTTGTAAGTAATCACGCCCTGCACCTTTACAGGTACACCCGACACCAGAGTTGGGCTGAACCTCGCTTGCCTAGCAGCTTTCTCAGCGGCCTCGCGTAACAAAGGATGGCCGCTAATTGCTTTTGCCTTGACTACATACCCCTTTTCATCAACGATAACTTCAACCACTACTTTGCCACTAGCTTTCTTTTTTTTCGCTTCAATCGGATAACTCGACTGTGGCTCGCTAAGTTTATGACTGGCCAAAGCCTCTGCCGGTCTAGGCCCACTAGAGACAGCAGGGTTATTCGTGGCGACAATATTGATTGTTGATAAGGGTTGCGCCCCCCTCTTTTCCGCCTCTCTATTATCCGCACGCATTGACTCCGGCAGGTAATTGAGCACGACGCGATTCATATCGCTGAAGTATTTTTTCATCACACGCTGCACGTCCGCTGGTGTCACAGCTTGCAGCCCCGCGATGTCCGTGTTGGCGCGATTGGGATCGCCCAGCAGCACGGCCGCGTCGCCGAGCGCTTGCGCTTTGCCATTATTCGTTTCGCGCTCGCGTAGTTGGTTAGTGATGAGTTGGTTCTTGGCCTTTTCAAGTTCGGCGGCCGCGACCGGCGCGTCTTGCAGCTTCTTGATCTCGGCGGCGAGCGCCCGCCCGGCCTCGTCCGGCTTCTTGCCGCTCGCGAGAATCGCGTAGAGGACGAAGAGGCTCACATCTTCGCGCAGGTCTGCATACGTGTTGATGCTCTGCGCGAGTTGCTGCTGATAGACAAGCGATTGATAGAGGCGCGACGATTCACCCGCCGACAAAAGCGCGTCGGCGATACGAAGCGCGGCGTTGTCGGCGTCCACCTTGCGCGGGATCAAATAGCTAAAGGCGACCGCCGGCAGCGGCACGTTCTGCCCGTACTCGGTGAAGCGCGCCTCCTGCGCGCGGGCCGGCTCTTGCACCTGCACGCGCGGGAGCGGCGCGCTCGGCTTCGGAATACCGGTGAAATATTTGTCCACCCAAGTGTCTAACTGCTTCTGCTCGAAATCGCCGACCACGATGAGGGTGGCATTGTCCGGCCGGTAGAAAGTCGTGTGGAACGCGCGCACGTCTGCGAGCGTGGCGGCGTCGAGGTTTTCAATGCTGCCGATGCCGGGGCGGCGATAGGGGTGCTTCGTGAACGACTTCTGCTCGATCAAATAATTGAAACGACCA
This sequence comes from Pyrinomonadales bacterium, assembly GCA_038237345.1. Taxonomy (GTDB): domain Bacteria; phylum Acidobacteriota; class Blastocatellia; order Pyrinomonadales; family Pyrinomonadaceae; genus QHXQ01. The sequence continues at coordinate 49,928 of JBBRYU010000002.1, read as the reverse complement.
TAGGGCGGTGCAAGCACGCTGGTGCGAAACTCTTCTTTCACCACTTCACGTTCCGATTTGAAGTTCGCATCATCCACGTTGAGCGTGGCGAGCCGATCAGCCTCGGCCCAGAGCAACGTCTCCAAATAATTTGACGGGACGACTTCGTGATAGACTGTCACGTCATCGGCCGTGAAGGCGTTATTGAAGCCGCCCACATCCTCCGTCAAACGATCCAACATCTCGGACTTCATATGCTTCGTGCTTTTGAACATCAGATGCTCGAACAGGTGCGCGAAACCGCTCCGCCCTTCCGGGTCGTCCTTTGAGCCGACGTGATACCAAACCTGTATGGCGACGGTCGGACTGGAAGTGTCTACCGCGCTTAGCACGCGCAGACCATTGGGCAGCGTGCGCTCTTTGTAGTTGATGCGCGGCATCTGTATCTGTTGCGCGCGGGTGGCTGGCACCAGCACCAGCGCACCAAGCAGCGAGCTGCATACTATGAGAGAGATCGAACGACGAAACATAAAAGTTTTGCTCCCGACAAGTTTGACTACCACGTTGAGGAGAAGTATTGCGACCTTTGCATGTTAATGCGCGGACAGCACTACGTTGGCGGATTCCTGCGTTATGATGCCACCTGTGCGACGCGCTGTTGCACCGTCTGTGCATCGCACTGTGGTTGCCGCCAGTCGTTTTTATGCATCGCCGCGCCGGTTTGTTTTTGCCCGCGCTGGAAATCTTAGTATAAAATGCCGGTGTAGGCGACTGCGCGCGAGACCGCCGGGTAAGTTGAGAGTGCGGTTCTTACGTGGTCGCTTAATTTTTACGGTAGGTTATGTTCAAGCGCGGCTAGTTCTATGGCAAATGGGCTGGTGATACACGTCGAGGTTGGCCCGGAGCGGCACACAGAAGTGCTCGACCGCGCCCGCATACGCATCGGCTCGGGCGTCGATTGCGAGTTGCGTTTTCAACCGGACATCATTCCGCAAGCCGCCCCGCTCCTGCTCGAAGTCGCGCTCACGAACGGCCATTATCGCATCACCGACTTCGACCGCTCGCTCGCGCTGACCCACAACGACGAGCCGATCCAGCCCGGCCAAGAGATCGCCGACGGCGATCAGGTGCGACTTGCCGCAGCGAGTTTCACACTCCAGTTCTTCCCTCTGAGCGCCCCGCCCGCGCTTGTGCCCAACCGCGCACGCGATGTCCACATCGCGCCTTTTATACAGGACGCGGGCCTTGAAGCCGCGGCCACGGCACGGCGTGACGACGCGAAAGTCTTCCTGCGCGAGTTCACGCGCGAGTTGCTACGCGAGATCAAGCTCAGCACAAAAATAATCATCCTGCTCTTTGCGCTCGCGCTCGTCGGCGGTTCGCTCTATCTCGGCTTCGCCGGTTTCAAGGAACTGAAGCAGAGCCGACGCCAGATGGAGGCGCAGAATCAACAGATCGGCCAGTTGAATCAGCAGATCAAAAATTCGCAAGACCAATTCGTGCAGGTTGACAAGAGCAACAAGGAAATTATTTACAGTATGTCGCTCGCGCCAAAGTTGCGCAGCGAATACGGCAACGGCGTCTGTCTGATCTCCGGCACGTATATCTTCGTCGAGTCGGGCACGGGTCGCCCTCTCCGCTATCCCGAAGCGCAGCCGACGCCGGCCGACGAGTCCGCTGCCCCGCCCAACGAACAAGCCCCGTTTCTAACCCCGGAAGGCCATGGCGCAATCGCCGAGTTCCCTTACGTCGGCACGGGCTTTCACGTCGGCGACGGCTTCATCGTGACCAACCGACACGTCGCGGTCGAGCCGTGGGTCGCTGACGAGCGTTCGTTGGTCTTCAGCAGCAGCGTCAACGGTAAGCCACGCCTGACAAAATTGCTCGCCTACTTCCCCGCCATCAAACAGCCGTTCGTCTTGCATCTCAAACAAGCCTCGACGCGCGACGACATCGCCGTTTGTACGTTCGAGTTGTCCAACCCGCCCGCCAACATCCCCGCCCTGCCGCTCGATAACGAATCGGATGCGGCGGCGGTTGGCAAGTCGGTCGTGCTGATGGGCTATCCGTCGGGGCCGGATCGCATCCTCGCTTCGCTGCCTGACGAGGATGCGAATAATATCAAGCAGCGGTTCGGCTCGTCGATTGACGTGCTGGTCGGCCGGCTCGCCGAGCTCAATCTCATTAAGCCGCTCACGACGCAAGGGCACATCACAGATTTACAAGCCCACCGCCTTATCTACGACGCACGCGCGGCCGAGGGCAGTTCCGGCGCGCCGCTCTTCGGGCAGACGGGCCGCGTCATCGCCGTCAACTTCGGTCTCTTCACCGAGATGGCCGACGCCAACTTCGCCGTGCCCGTCCGCTATACCATCACACTCCTGCAACGCGCGGGCTGGAAGTCCGCCACACCAGAGACCGATCCAGCCGCCAATAGCAACACGGCCAAGGACGCACGCGCCAATACAGCCGCCGCTAATCAGGCGCGCTGACCCCACACGACAGACACATCGCCTGTGACAATTGCGAAAGCGTCACAAGCGCACACGCGGCACAACGTAGCAAATCGTAGCCTTGCGGCAAACTTGACGTTTTTGACAGGCACTTTGTTGACAGGCTAACCTTGCGACTTTGTGTGCCCGTGTAGATCGTCATCTATGCGAGCGCGAATCGAGTCGAAGGAGCGTCTGCATCCATCTTGTCCGCAACTGCCGCCACAAACGCCAAGTTAAAGCCTGTGCCCGGCCGTTTCGCCGCCGCCACTGATCGTGCGCCCGCTCGCGCTTTAGTGGTGTCGCTCTTGAGCTTGATCCTGTTGGCCGGGTTCGGTCTGCGCGCTTATCGGCTGAGCGCGGAGAGTTTGGGCGAGGACGAACTTAACAAGCTGTATGCGGTCGCGGATTACCGCGCGCACGGGCTGACTTCGACCAACGGCGAGCACCCGTTTCTGATGAAGGCGCTGCTCGCGTTAAGCATTATCGCGGCCGAACAGTGGAACAACACGCGCTTCGCAGCCACGCACGCGCAGTTGCAGATCGCAGAGGAGACGGCGCTACGCCTGCCCGGCGTGTTGCTCGGCACGTTCACCGCGCTCCTTTTATTCTTAATTGTCTCTGAATTATTCGGGCCTGTGCCTGCGCTCATCACCGCGGCATTGTGGGCGCTTGACCCGGCCGCCATCGGCTTCAATCGCATCGCTAAAGAGGACACGTTTCTGCTCTTCTTCTTCGTGCTGGCAAATGTCTTCTGGCTGCGCGGTCGGCGCGCGGCCGAGATGCGCGAGCCGCATTTCAGACGCTACCAGTGGGCCGCGGCCGCCGCGTACGGCGCGATGCTCGCGTCGAAATATATGCCGCACCTCATCGCCATCAGCGCCAGCTACTATCATATCTTTCAGGGCATACCGGCGACGCGCTGGCGACTGGGCCGGCCGCGCTGGCTATTATTCTTTGTCGTGATGGGCGTGGTGTTCGTGTTGTGCAATCCGCCGATCCTCTTGCCCGGCACGTGGCACGAGATGCGAATTTTTGCAGGCGAGCACCGCATGGGGCACGCCAGCTACGAGTTCATGGGACAGCTCTATCGCAATCAGATGACGCTCTGGTTCAAGGGCATACCCTGGTATTTTTATTACGCCTTCATGGCCTTTAAGCTCCCACTGACGGTCGTCGCCGGTTTCGTGCTCGGTCTGCCGATACTTTTTACCAAACGGTTTGGCGATAGTCGCTACTTCATTCTTTTCTGGCTCTTCTACTGGTTCTTCCCTTTCCCGTTGCTCGGCGGCAAGTTTCTGCGCTACTTCACAGTCGCGCTCCCCGTCGTGCTGATCACAACCGCCATCGGCATTCAAGCGCTCGCGCGCTGGCTTACACAATTGCTGCTGCGCAGCGGTGCGCCAGACAAAATTCGTGGTTACGCGCATGCGGGCGTTATCTTTATCGCGCTCGCCTGCTCAGCCTACGCCTCGGCTAGCGCGATGCCCTATTACCGGTTTTACACGAATGCGCTCGGCGGCGGACAGGCTGGCGTGGGCTTTTACTTCCCACACGACGAGTTCTACGACAACGCTGTGCGCCCGACGGCAACAACAATCGCGACGCTGGCGCGGCCCTGTGCGCGCGTCGCCAGCGAGACGCCGGAACTTTTCATGCATTACGCACGCGCCGCCGGCCGCAGCGATCTGGACGCGGTCTCCCTCTCCGACCGCGCCGCCCTCGCCCAACTCGTGCCGGGCGACATCATCATCGTGGCCCGCGGCCGGCGCTACTTCAGCAACGATGCTCTGCTCGCGCGGCTGACGGAAACGGCCACGCCGACGGTAAATGTGTCTGTCGGCGCGACGCCGGCCACGCGCATCTACGTGCTTGACGCCGCGGCGGTGCAGGCACTCGCGAAGTTTCTGCAACAGTAATCGGCTTTAACTTTGGCAACTGCCACGCGGCTCGAGCGCATCGCAGGCAAATGCTTGATCGTTAACGTTCGGCCGCGCGTTCGCGTCAATCGTTAGAGGTGAATCGCGGTAGCCCCTCGACGGCGGCATGGTTATTGCCGCGCGGTTTTGCAGTAGAATCAGTAGCAGACAACAAGCCGCGTTTGGTTATAGCGACCGGCGCTTCAGGCGCAGTCGTTTCGCTCCAAACGGAGTGAGTTGCTGAGCTAGAGGGAGAGTACGCAGCAGTGACAAACAGTCCGGTCACCACGCGCATTACGCGGCAAGCGGTAACAATCTGCTTATCTCTTCTCCTCTTACTGCTCCCGACCGCGCAATTCAGCCTGCTGGCGCAGACTACTGCCGTCGCTACGCAGCCCGCCACCGCCATCGTCGGGCAAGCGCAAGCCGGCTTCCATCTTGTGCGCACGCCTGTCGCAGGCGGGGCGGAATTGTTGACCATCTTCGGCCAACTGCCCGGCGTCGCCCAAGCAGTTGCCAAGCGTAATCAACACGACGACGAGAGCGCTAAGCTTAACTCACAAGCGGCTGTGCCGCTCGTCACGATCCTGCGCGACACGCTCGGCGACGAGACGCGCGAGAACGATCGTCTACGCTACGTCTGGATGCACACCTATACGCGCCCCGGCGCAGGGCAGCGCGCCGCCGCTGCTGTGCCTTTCCTCTACAATCGCGTGGGGAACAAAGGTGCGAGCAAGCGCGTGCCGCCATCCGTCATCGATCTGGCTGCGACCGATCATGAGGTCTGGCAAAAGCTTTTCTGGTCTGCCCTGCAAACGCTCCTACTCGACCCTTACGGCTTCGCGCTCAAAGCGCCGACGCGCACCTACCGGCGCAACGTCAGCGACTATCGCAGGGCGAATATCATCAGCGCGCTCGCCATTCTGTCGCTCTACGAAGCCGAACAGGGCGGCGCGGACGTCTTCTCGCCCGGCGAGTTGAGCGAGATACAGGCGCGGCTGATGCTGACCGAGAAAACTTTCGGCGGCATCGTGGACGACATCTACTTGCAACGCATCTACCAACAACAGACGAGCCAATGGCTCGACACACGCGGGCACAACTGGGAGCTATTACGCCAGCAGGCGGAAGCTAACGGCCTCATCTTCGAGCCGTTGCAACTACCCGACGGTAGCGCCACCCACGCCATGCTTTGGGTCGCACGTGCAGAAATTGATACGAACAACCCGCGCCAATTTCATGCTCGCTTTCTTAACATCGCCGATCCATGGGGCGACAAGCGACTGCACGAGTGGCAAGGCTACACCGAAACACGTTACTACGACGCGGAGCAGCGCGCCGTCGCGCCGGACACGTCGGACGCGCACGCGGTCGAACTGATCCCGCTCGCGCTTTACGGTCTCGATCATCCAAAGATTCCGATCCTGCTCGTTGACTTCCGCGCCCCGCTTAACCCTAAACAGCGCGAGCTATCGAAACGTGTGTTGGAAGATGTGGCGCGCAACGTGCTCGCCGTCTCGCGCTTCGACCTGCCGTATTTCCTCGGGCGCACCGTCTATGAATACGTCACGGACAAGCGCGGCATGGATTTGAATCAAACATCGCGGCTGCGCGCTTACTCACAACTCAAACTGCTGCTCGCGCTCGACGCCGCGCTCGAGCCGAACTTTCGCGCGGAGGTCAGCCGCCGCCTCGAATACGTTTCGCTGAACCCATTGGAGAACGATCAGACGGCGCAGATGGCATTAGCCCGCGCGCAATATGCCGCACTGCTCGACTACGCCCAGCGGGCGGACGGACTGCCCGCCCGCCTCAACCGCGACCGCCGCGCAGAGATGGTGTCGCTCAAACACACGCGCACAGAGCAGACGCTCTTCCGCGTCGCCAATCTTCTGAGTTTCGGTCTCTACACACACCGCGAGCAGGCCACGCCCGCCGAGCAGACGGCCGCGCTCGACACCGAGCGGCAACTCGTCTACCACCGTCGTTTCCTACGCGAAGTGGCGCAGACGAGCGCGCAGGTTGAGGTGCAGTGGCACATCGCGGACGTGCGTCGCGCCCTCGCTTATGTCGCCGCGCACGGTGCAGGAGCCGACGGCAAGACAGCTACGGCCGTCGCGCGCATCTTCGCCCATACGCAAGACGACGAGACGCAGCAACTCTGCCTGAGCAGCCTCTATCGTATCAACAACGAGACCGCCAAGACCGCGCTCGCGCGCATCTATCGCGACGACGCACAGGACGCACGCTGGCGTGCGCTCTGCGCCGACTACCTGCGCCGCGCCGCCCGCGAAGAGCAACACATCGCGCCCGACACCGCGAAAATCATCGCGACCATCGGCGGGGATCAGTGAGGAGCAGTGGACATTCGGGAGCAGTCTGTAGAACGTTGTCACGTGGCAGATGGCGACTACCGGTGAGCAAGGTGCAGATGTTAGTAATCATGAAGCAGCGCATGTTGGATGCTTGTTTGTTCCTTCTCTTCTTTGTCCGGCGGCGCATTGCGCATGCCTGCTTGCGCCGAGTTTCGCGCCAACAACTTCTTGCCATTCGCCACTTGCCTACGGCCATCTGTTTGCTGCTTTTTGCCTTCTGGTTGCTACCGTCTATCCGCGGCCAAGCGCGGCGCGTAGTCATCATCAAGGTTGACGGGTTGCCGGGCGCTGAGGTGGACAGGTTTGTGCGCGAGCGCGATCCGCGCACGGGCAAGAGCGTGCTGCCGTGGCTCGAACACTTGTTCTACGCGGGCGGCACGCACGTGGAGAATTTTTATGTGCGCGGCATGAGTTTGTCCGGCCCTTCATGGTCGCTGCTCGACACAGGTCAACATTTACAGATCAAAGGCAACGTCGAGTTCGACCGTTTCACGCTGCACTCTTATGATTATTTAAACTTCATCCCTTTTTGGATCGAGAACGTCGGCGGGCGGCGCGTAGACATGCCGGGGCCGGAGATGCTTGACGAGATCGGCGTGCCGCTCCTCATGGACGGCTATCCATATAACGAACGCTACGTTAGTTTTCAGATGCACCAACGCGGCTTGCGCTGGACGACCCTTGAGCGCGGGCTGAAGAACTATTTCACCAAACCGCCCGGCGAATTATTCGACGAGTGGACGCTTGGTCTCGGCGCACGCGGACTCATCTATGAGCAACTTGAGCGCGAGTTGCTTGGCAAACTCAATGATCCGCGCGTTCGTTATCTTGACTTCTACACGTCCGAGTTCGACCACGCGGCGCACCATAACCGCGACCGTGCCACGCACCTCGCGGCTCTGCAAGAACTGGATAATCTGATCGGGCGCATCTGGACGGCAATTGCCCATAGTCAACAAGCAGCGGACACTGCGCTCGTCGTCGTCTCGGATCACGGCATCAACTCGGATGAGCGTTACTACAGTCAGGGCTTCAACATCGTCAAGCTATTGGGCAGCGCCGCTGGCGGCGGACATCACGTCGTGACAAAACGCCGGTTGCTGAAGGGCTACGCTTTGAAAGGTATTTACCCGCTCGTGCCGCTCATCAACACGACCACGCCCGATTCCTATTATCTTAAGGGTCAAAGCACAGACTATCCGACCGCGCTCGTGGACTTTGACGGCAACGAGCGAAGCGGCATACATCTGCGCGCCAGCGATCTTAATCTGCTGCACATCCTGTTGCTTGAACTCCAGCGCAAAGACCTCGCCCCCGACCTGCGCCGCGCCGCCACCGCAGCATTCTTCACTACGCTCGAACATCGTCGCCCGGAATGGCAGCGCACGCTCGATGAGCTAGGCGAAGAGTTGGGCGCGCTACACCATCTGATTGAACAACAACGTGCGACGGTGGCGACACAGCCAAAGAAATGGACGAAGGCAGATCAAGACGCCGGGCGGGACAAAGATGCGCTGCGCCAGTTCGCGCGGCTCGACTCGTGGCAAGGCGATGAGCGCGCGTACAGCGAATATGCGCGCACGCTCACGAACCTGCTCGCCCTGAGACGCGAGACATTTGCGCCGGATCGGCTACGCATCGCCGACCTGATCGCGAAAGGCGCGATGGGCGATCAGAACAACGTCAACGAGTTGCAAAACTACGTCGTCGGGCTTGCACCCAACGGTCTCACGCTTGCGCCCGACGGCGCGCTCGACGTGGGGCGCAGTTTCACGCGCTTAAACTATCCCGCGCTCCTGCGCGCCGCCGCCGTGCGCAACAATGTGCAGCCGGGCATTGATAATCAGCCAGTCGCTTTCGTGGCGGCGGAGATTCCCGGCGAAACGTTACGTGCATCCGTTGACGATCCCGATCTGCGTGCGGACGATTGCATCTGGCTCTATCGCGGCGCGGACAAGCAGGCGCTCGTGCTGGCGCGGCGCGAGCGCAACAACGAAATTTCGCTGCGCTACTTGCCCATCGCCCGCTTGCGCCAGCAGGCGGACGGCCTTGTCAGTTTCGATCGGCTGACGTGGCAGCCCGATCTGCCTTTATGCATTTGGGAAGACGCGCAACTCGCGTTGCCTGCGGGCGCGGAGCGCGCCGCCTGGTTGAACGGCTGGCACACCGACCTCGAATGGTTGCATGCCCTGCACCGGACGGCATATTCGAATGGTCTCATCGGGCTGCACGAACAGTTTGCGCGCTTCACGCCGGCGGCGATTGCGCCGGACGTACTCGGCCTCACCCATGATGAACAGTTACTGCGTCGCTTCCGTCGCCGCCAACGCGCGCTGATCGAGACCGATCTATTTGTTCACGCCAGCGACCACTGGAACTTCGACGTGCGCGGCTTCAACCCCGGCGGCAATCATGGCTCTTTCTTCCGCGCTTCCACGCACGCGACGCTCATGTTTGCCGGCGGCGCAAACACGCTCGTACCGCGCGGACTGACCATCACCGAGCCATACGATAGTTTGAGCTTCGTCCCGACCATCTTAACTTTGACCGGGCAACTGCCTATCACGCCCGGCGCACCCGCGCTTGTGGGTTACACACAGCAACCGGCACAATACCCCGGCCGCGTCATCGGTGAACTTTTCGCACTACCGCAGAAGATCACACGCCCTGCCGTCACGGGCGGCCCGGAGAGCAAACGTTGATTTCAGTAGAGGAGCAGATCAAAGAAACTCAGGCCGCAGCCGGCGCGATACCTGCGCCTGCGGTCACGCAACGCAAAGGCGGCGCACGCCGTACGATCTTCTGGGGTCAACTGATCGCTTTCCTCTTCGGTCTCTCATTGCTCGTCTTCGTCATCCGCCGGATTGGCGTTCAGCCCATCTTCGATGCGCTCGCGCAGATCGGCTTCGGTCTCTTCACGCTTTTAGCGATCAGCGGCTCGCGCCACTTCATCCGCGCCTTAGCCCTACGCATCGCCGTCCCGCCTGAGCGTCGCCATTTTAATGTCTGGCAAGCTTTTACCACCCGCCTCGGCGGCGAAGCAGTCTCATTTCTCACTTTCACCGGCCCTGTCTTAGGCGAAGCGACGAAGGCCGCGCTGTTGCGTAAGCGCGTCACGCTCGTCACGGCCGCGCAGGCGCTCGTCGTTGATAACCTGCTCTACAATCTATCGGTCGCGCTGTTCATCCTGAGCGGCGCGTGCGTCATGCTCGCGGTCTACAACCTGCCGCAGCCGGCCTTCTATACGCTATTGGTGATCGCTGTTGCGGCCTCGCTGGCACTCTTCGGCGTCGTCTTCGCGCTCAGCCGCCGGGCTATGCCCGTCTCGGCGTTGCTCAAGCGCCTCATTAAAGCCGGCTTTAAACCACACGCGCTCACCGCACGCCGCGAGCATATCTTGCGTATTGAAGGCCACTTCTATCATTTCTATCGGCAACGGCGTAGCGCGTTCTTCACCATCATCACGCTCGACCTGCTCTCGCACGCATCGAGTGTGCTTGAAGTCTATGTCACCCTGCGCATGCTCGGCTTCCGGCCCGCGCTCGCTGCACCGTTCGTCATCGAGTCGCTGACGAAAGTTATTAACTTCGCTTTCGGTTTCGTGCCCGGCACAATCGGCGTCTACGAAAGCGGCAACGTTGTCATCCTGAGCACACTCGGCTTCGCCGCCGCGACGGGACTGACGCTCGCCATCGTGCGCAAGGCCGGCATCATTTTCTGGACTGTCATCGGGCTAACAATTCTCGCTTCGCGCGCTGTGCCCACGGCCGCGCGCCGCGTCATTGCGCGCCATCCACGCTTGCAAACAGCCATGGACAACCTCGTCTTCTCGAACATCGCGCACCGCCCTGCGCGCACCCTCGTCAGCATCTTCGGCGTCGGCATCGGCGTGTTATTGATCATCTTTACGGTCGGTCTCTCGCACGGCATCCTGCGCGAACGCGGGCGACGCGAAGCCAACATCGGCGCGGAGATCATGGTGCGCGCCGCCGGCACACGCGGACTCTCCGGCTCGCAGCCATTCGCACTGCCGGTCGCGCACGCGGCGGAGTTGGCGCGCATCCCCGGTGTTCGCGCCGCCGTGCCGCTCGGCCAGTTTGCGGACAAAACCGACACGGGTTTCGGCACACGCATCATTGACGGCATCAACTTTGATGAATATGCGGCGCTTTCAGGTCTGCATCTCACGGAAGGCGCGAAACCGATGCGCGGCGACGAGGCCATCGTGGACATCGAATGGCAGAAAGAACACCGCGCGCACATTGGCGACAAGGTGACTGTGCGCGAGCAGCCTTTTCGCATTGTCGGTTTCTATGAGCCGCCCGGCGGTGGCCGCATCAAGCTTCCGCTCGCGACCATGCAAGACCAGGTCGGCAGCGCGGATCGCTGCGCCAGCATCCTCGTCGCCGCGCAGAATCCGGCTGAGCAGGACGCGGTAGCCGAACGCATACATCAAGCGTTCCCTGGCGATCAGATCATCTTCACGCGCGATCTACCTGAACTATATGTGGCCGGTGTGCCGGCGCTCAATGTTTTCATCAACGTCATGGTCGCTGTCGCCGCCGCGATCAGCATGCTCGTCATCCTGCTGGCCATGTACACGACGGTGACGGAGCGCACGCGCCAGATCGGGATACTTAAGGCGCTCGGCATGTCGAACGCGATGATCGCGTGGGTGATTGAACAAGAGGCCTTGATGGTCTGCGCGCTCGGCGTGGGCGTCGGGTTGGTTTTGACCTTCGGCGCGCGGTTCGCGTTGATGCGCGCCAGTTCGCTCGTCGTCGAGATCGAGCCGCGCTGGGTGCTAGTGTCGCTCTTGATCGGTCTTGTCGGCGGCAGCATCGGCGCGCTCTATCCGGCCCTGCGCGCGGCCCGGCAGGATGCGGTTGACGCGCTCAGTTATGAGTGAACAACTTTTATCCGCTGAACTGGCCGAGCTTTGTCATTTCTGCGTCAGCAATAACATATCACTCGTCCATGCGCTGCGCATTACGATGAGGGCGCTGCTATCGCGCGATCAGTTGTAGCTGAAGATACGGTCTGAGATGAGGTTCGTTATTGCGCGCGGCGGGCTTCCGGCCAAAGGCTGTTGCCGGATGTTGCCCATGGCTTCGCGGGTGGGCGCGCTTTAGAAATTCAATTTCAACGCGAACTGAATAATGCGCGGGTTGTTGCTCGTCGAGATGATGCGCCCGAAATCGCCCGCGTTGCTGATGCGCCCGGTGTTCAGGTCAAGGCTTCCGCCGGACGAACTGACGGCGCTGAGGTCGCTGATGGGATTGGCCAAGTTAACGCGGTTGAAAAGGTTGAAGACTTCCGTGCGGAACTCTATGTTCCCTGCTTCGCCGAGGCTGAATCGTTTAATGATCGAGAAATCCACGTTCGACTGCCGCGGCCCGCGCAGGACGTTGCGCCCGACGTTGCCGAAATCCGTGCCGGTTGCGCTCGCGCTGGCCGTGCCGTTTGAGCTTGGAATCACTTGCCCCGTTTGCACGACGGGGCGCGCAAACGCGAACGGGTTGAAGGCGTAGCCGGGTGGAATATTGTTGGTGGCCGTCGCGCGCGTCGCCCCCGGCGCAAAGTTGGGCCGCGCCCCGCCGCCCGCGCCGGCCAAACCGTAGAACGAACCCGCGCCGGAATCCACCACATCAAGCGGCAGACCGGACATCGCCGTGACGATGCCCGACGCTTGCCAGCCGGAGAAGAACCGACGCACAGCAGACGAGCGATTGGCGAGGGCGGGTTGCGGCAAATCCCAAAGGTAGCTCAAAACGAAGCGGTGCGTGCGGTCGAAGTTTGAGAGGCCACGATTGGCGCGGTTATCTGATTGATCGCCGAGCACGACGCTTGTCTCGCCCGCCGCGCCCGCGTCGATGAGACCTTTCGTGCCTGCGCCGCCGCCCTGCCCGGAAGCGTTGTCGATTGATCTGGCAAAAGTGTAAGCGGCTTGCAACTGTAGGCCGCGCGCGAGTCGCCTCGTCAGACTCAACTGGAGCGAGCTGTAGCTCGACTGCGCGGTGGACTGATCCTGCACGAAGCCGCCCAGACCATTACCCGTCAGCACACCTTGATATGGCGCACGCAACCCCGTGTTCTGGGGTGTGTTCGTCGTGATAACAGCACCCGTAACATCGTTGATGATGGGGTGTTGCGGGCTGGCCAACCGCGCTTGATTGATGGCGACTTGGCGAAACAGGTTCACGCCGCGCGTGCCGACGTAAGCGACTTCGAGCATTGTGTCTTTGCGTATCTCGAATTGCGCGCTCGCGTTGTACTGCTGCACGTAGGGCGTGCGGATGTTGCGATCAAAGACGAGGCCGAAGAGCGGGACACCCGGCGCAAAGAGCGGGAATTGATTTTGCGCGGACACGTCGAAGAAAGGGTTTTCGACCGGCGCGCTGCCTCTGAACGTGAGGAGATAAAAGGGCGGCGCGAAGAGGCTGTTGTTGACGCTGGTGAATGATGAGCGCGAATAGAAGATGCCATAGCCGCCGCGCACGGCCAGACGGTTTGCACGAAGCGGCGAGTAGGCGAAGCCGATGCGCGGCGCGAAGTTGTTCGGGTCAACGCTCTGTACGACGCGCTTGCCCACGTTGGACACGTCCGACAGATCGTACTGCGCGATGACGTTGCCCGCTTGCACGAAGCCGCTGGCGGGCGGGCCGAGCGGAAACCCGAAAATGGAGAGCGCACGCGGCCTGTAGAGCGCCGGGTCGAACGTCGAGATGCGCCCGCGCGTGTCATAGGGCGGTAAGTCCAACTCGTAGCGGAGGCCAAGATTGAGCGTGAGTTTTGCTGAGAGTTTCCAATCGTCCTGAATGAAGAAGTCGTCATCGCCCGCGCGCAAGGAGCGTTCGGAGAGGCCGTTGCCGAGGACGGAGCCGGCTGTCTGCCCGATCAGAAAGTCGTTGAAGTTCAGAAAATCAATCGCGCCGCGCGTGCGCACCGGCGCATTAAAGTTGACTTCGTAATAACGAAACTCCGCGCCCGCGCGCACGAAGTGCCGCCCGCGCGTGAGCGAGAGCGTATCGGCGAAGGTCGCTGACGGCAGCGTGGCCGGCAAATCCGAGATGGCGCTTGAGCCAAATAGAATCCCGCCCGCGTCGAGTGCGATGCGGATAAGCGGCAGGCCCGGAAAGGCGCTGGCCGTGGAGCGCGTGATGCCGATATCCGCATCCTTCACGGGCTGCTGCGTGAAAGAGTCCGCGCGAATGAAGTTGTAGCCGAGGCGCGCTTCGTTGGCGACGTTGGCGTTGAACGTGTGAATATCCTGCACCGAGATGAGCCGGTTGTTATTGACTTGCGCGACGGGCAGGCCCGGCACATTCGCCGCGCCGGAGATGGCGAGGGTCTGCGGCGCATTCGCGAAGAAGAATTTAACGGCTAGCCAGTTCTGCTGACTGACGCGATAATCCACATTCGCATTGAACTGATCTTCGCGGAAGACGGAGACGGATGAGCCGGAGTAACGCCCGTTGGCCTGTGGCGTCGGGATCAGAAAATCCCCGTTCGCGGCTCGCGCATGCAAGAGCGCCAACGCCGTCGGATTGATCGCAGTTGCCGGTTGCCCGGTCGCGAGCATCGGATGGAGCGCGCTCAAAAGCGTCCGCTCCGAGCGGTCATCCGTCAAACCCGGCGCGATGAGAATGTTCGACGCGATGCTGTTCAAACGAGACGCGCCGTTGCGCTCGCGCGTGCCCTGATAAGAGGCGAAGAAGAAACTTTTATCCCGCCGGATTGGCCCGCCGAGCGTGCCGCCGAAGATGTTGCGCTTGAGTACGGGGCGACGCGCGCCCGCCGCTTTTAGAAACGGGTTGTTGGCGTTGAGCGGGTCAGCGCCGAAGTATTCGTAAGCAACTCCGTGCAACTCATTGGTGCCGCTTTTCGTGACCACTTGAATGTTGCCGCCGCCCGCGCGCCCGAACGTCGCATCGTAGAGCGAGGTCTGCACTTTGAACTCTTGAATCGTCTCCGGCGCGGGGTTGGCAAGACCGACGCTGCGACTGATGCCGGCATTGGCGTCAATGCCGTTGATCTGAAAATTATTTTGCGTCACGCGCGAGCCGTTGACGGAGACGTTCTGCGAGTTGCGCCCGACGACCGTGTTGTCGGGCAGATAGACGGACGTGCCCGGCGCGAGACCTAAGATTTGTGTGAAGTTGCGCGTTGCCAGCGGCAACTCCGAGACGGTGCGCGCATCAGCGACGCGACCAAGCTGCGGCCCATCGGTTTGCAGGAGCGGCGCGCTGATCGTTGCGAAATTATCAGCGATGTCCGGCCCGGCCACCGTGAGGACTGCGTCTAGTTTTGTGGTTTCAGTAATCGCGACGCGCGCGGGCAGCGTGAGGATGACAAACCCTGTCGCCGAAATGCTGACGCGATAACGACCCGGCGGCAAGAAGGCCGCCGAGTAATCGCCGTCCTCGTTAGTCGTCGTTTCCCGCTGCTCGCCCGTGCTGTCATTGTCGACTGTGACATGTGCGCCGAGGATAACCGCGCCGTTCTGATCCGTGATTCTGCCATTGATGCGGCCTGTGGTTTGGGTTTGCGCGAACGCGGAGATAGCACACAGAAGCAACAGGCAGACAGCAAGAGCCGGCGCAGGCGCATAGTTGGCAATCATAATTGTTCAGCCACAAAACGGCGCAAGCAGCACAAAGAGCACTAGACAGATGCGAGGCGAATTCTCCCGCTGTCTTTCAATCTATAATTTTGTGCTGCTTGTGCCTCTTTGCGGCTACTCTTTTCTAGGTCGGCAGTTTCATGCGCCGGAGTAGGTCGATGAATCGCGGGTCGGAGCGCAGCGGGTCGTAGATCGGGTGCGTTTTGATTGGGCGCAATCCATCTGCGCGCTCATCGAAGGCTTTGTCGAGCCAGCCGAACGCCTGCTCTTTGTCGCCGAGACCGATGTATATCCATGCGACACCGAGCGGGAGGACGTACTCGCCTCTGTTGGCCCGCGCCTGCAATTGGTTCAGAATTTTAAGCGCCTCGTCTCTTTGCCCCGACCTGGCGTAAGCGTAGCCAAGCCCTTCCCACGCGACCGGCGAATCGCCCAGCAAATCTTTTGCCTTGTTCAGTTCGGTAAAGGCGTCGGGGAACATGCCTTTCTGTACATAGACTTGACCAAGCGAGTAGTGAACCCACGGAGATTCCGGCCCTAAATCTATTTCGTTCTTGTCACCGGCATATAAGTTGAGGGTCTTGTGATACTGCTCAATGGCGGCGTCGTACTGGCGCGCGAGGTAGAGTGTGCCGGCGTGGGAATAGTTCGTAAAGGGGCTGTGCGGATCCCACCCAAGAATGCGATTCTCACGGGCGAGTTGTTCTTCCAGCCGCCCCATGGCAATCAGATAACCGCCGTTCGGGAACCCATAGCCCGCGTGTTGCATTCCCCCCTTCTCAATCGCCTCCCAATTCCAATGTTGCATGTCCTGCAACTCCATCGCACCCTTCACGACGCTCATCGTGCTATCCAGCTTGAGCGCCTTTAGATAAAGGTCTGTCGCTTTTTCATCGGCATCTTTCATCGGCATCTCGCCGGCGACTCCGAGCAGCGTGTAAGAAATGCCCTCCAACCAGTAGGCCAGCGCGTAATTGGAATCGAGATCAATGGCCTGCTGTGAATACTCGATGCTTTTTCTGAAGCCCGCCGGCGTGGATGTCTTAAATGAAGCGCGGCCTTTGAGGTAGACGTCATAAGCCTGCGCGTTCTGCGTGTAGCGGCGGGTCAGACGTTGCCGCTCCGCGGCGCTTAAACTGAGCGGCAGTTTGCCGGCGACATCCGTGGCAAGCTCATCCTGCATCGCCAGAAAAGCATCACCCCGATGCACGCCGACCGAATACTGTTTGCTCCACACTTCCGAACCGTCCGCGACGTTAATCATCTCCGTCTTGACGATCCATAAGCCGCCCTGTTCGGTCAGCTTCGACGCCAGCACGGTGTCCACGCCAAGCTCGCGCCCGACGCCGCGCGGTTCAACCTGTCTGCCTTTGTAGATAAAGACGGTGTTTTGCGCCGTGACCAGCAAGCGCGGAAATTTGCCGGGCGCGTTGATCTGCGTGAGGCTCGTGATAACGCTCTCGGTCAGGCCGTCGCTGATGTAGTCGTTGTTTGGATCGCCCGTCGCATTGACGATTGGCAGAACGGCGATGGAAGGCGGCTTGCGCGGCACGAAGAAATAAGCGAGCGCGGCAACTGTGACGAGCAGTGTCGCGCAAGCGAAGGCGGCGCGCTTGTGCCGGTAGACCACGCCTGCGAATCGGCGCGTGCCGGATGCTTTGCGCGGCGTTGCGACTGCGACCGTTTGCACCGCCGGCTCTTTCACCGTCGCAATAGTTCCATGCCCGTTCGTCTCTTCCCCTTCCTCGATGACGACGTGAACGCCCTCCATCTCTTCCGTGTAAATCGTCCCTGCCATCATTGCCCAATCGTTCTCGCGCACTTCTTTCTCGAAGATGTAGCCGCGCCGCGGCACGGTCTTGATGTAGCTTTGCGTGTCGCGGCCTAACGCACGCCGCACCTCCATCAAGCACTGCACCAGTGAATCATCCGTGACCGCCGTATCCGGCCAGACAGCCTCGATCAACTCGGCTTTGGTGACGAGCCGACCGTGATTCTCGATCAGGTACTTCAGCGTCTCAAAAGATTTGGGTCGCAGCTTCACTTCTTCCGCGCCGCGCAGCAGGCAGCCGCGCGTCAGGTCGAGCGTGAAATCGTCGAAGGAGCGTGTCTGGTGGGCAAGCTGTTGCATGGGGGGTCTCGGCTCGCTTTCGCTGGCAGAAAATCAAGCTAGTGCGCGGGCTAACATTCTCGCGGCGGCACGGGTGAGCGAAAAACGGCTGTGGTTGGAAGGCGTGCTGTCCTTGAACGCTGAAACTTTCAGCAGCCGGGTCGTCGTCTGACCGTCGCTCTGCAGGTTCGGCGCACATGATAACTCCGTTTGCCCTTCTTTCGTCAATCTTTCGCCGGATTCTCGCCGTTTTTTCGCTCATCTTTCGTTACTTGTCTCAGCCTTGAGAGTTAATGTCCCGCTCCTCAAGCAGTACAAATATTTGCAGTCGCACGAAGGAGAGATCCCATGACTACGAAAAGAATCGCATTCGGTTTGGTGTTCGCACTGCTCGTTAGCGTCTCGACGAGCAGCGGGCAGTTCAAGACTCAGGCTGGTGGCGCGGCGGCTCCGAGTCTGGAAGGCTCGTGGATAGTTGATCTTACTAACCAGAGCGCCGGCTCATTCAAGGTACTGGTGACGTACGACAGAGGGGGCGGGGTAGTGTCCACGAACCCGCCAGTCCCGCCGCCGTTTCACGCCAGCCTCGCACAGGGTACGTGGCAGCGCACCGGGGGGCACGAGTTCACTAACACGTTCATCGCGCTTATCTACGACCCCGCCGGGCAATTCGTCGCCACCTTGAAAGTCCGTGAAACACTCACGCTCAATGAGAGCGGCGATCAATACGACAGCAGAGCGAGCGCTGATGTGTTCGATCCCGCCGGAAACCTGATTCCCGGATTCTCCAGTTGCAGTCAGAACCACGCGACGCGCATCAAGGTCGAGGCACCCAATGCGTCATGCCTGTAACCAGACGTGATGTCTGCATGCGTCCGGTTGAAAGCGCGGCAAGCTCTTTCGACCGGACACATAAGAAATCGAGTGTCCCTTCGTCCCGTGCTCCCAGGAGACGTCGAGTGAAAAGATACCGCCGCATTGAGATCACCACTTTCCGCCGCCGTGTGACGATCACATCTGGCGAGTTCAGGCCCGACTTTGCCGGCGCGCAGTCTGCGCCTGTAGATGAAGGCGTAGTGCTTAACGATGCGGATTCGGGCGCGGCTATCGCACTTGAATCAGCCGAAGGCCAACTCATCCTCGCCGAAGCCGTGCGCTCGTTGGAGCGTCGTTTATCGGCGGAAGCCCGCGCGGCGATGTGCGCCTCGTCACATCCGCCCGAGCCGGGCCGTTCAACCCCAAACGGTTTTGCCCTGAGGTTGCGTGCGCTCTATCAATTCATCAACACCAATGCGCTGCGCCTCACGCGAAAGGAGAAATGAGATGTTCCACTCAAACAATGCACTAATCTGCGCTCGACGCTTCGTCTGCCTCACGCTCGCCACCATTCTCTTGCCGGGAGTTGCCGCGCGCCCAAATCACACCTCAATTGTGCGAGCTGCAACTAGCATCACTAAAGCCAAAGCGGCCATGAGCAGCCAAACACAGGCGCTCGCAGCCAATGGCAAGATCGCCTTTGCCAGCAATCGGGACGGTAACTTCGAGATTTACGTAATGAACCCCGACGGGAGCAATCAGACGCGGCTCACCAATAATCCGGCGCGCGATAATGAGCCGACTTGGTCGCCCGACGGCGCGAAGATTGCTTTTGTGACTGACCGGGACGCGAATGCGGAGATTTACGTGATGAACGCCGACGGCAGTAGCCAGACGCGCCTCAGCAACAATCCGGAGCATGATTCCGACCCCGACTGGTCGCCGGACGGCACGAAGCTCGTCTTTGTGCGTCAAGAGGTAACATCTAGCGGGCTTTTCGTGATGAACGCCGATGGCAGCGAGCAACGGGAGATTATCGAAGGATTCTTCTCATCTCCTGTCTGGGCGCCCGACGGAACAAAGTTCGCGTTTGTCTGTGCGGGTGCTGATGACTTTTCTGAAGACATCTGCGTGATAAATGCCAACGGGAGCGATCTTAGACGACTCACCGAAGCTCAGTTCTTCGGGAGCGATCACAGCCCTGCATGGTCACCCGATGGCGCGAAGATTTTGTTCGTGCAAAGTTTTCTTTGCATATTCGAGCCTTGCACCGACACCCTCTCCGTGGTGAACCCCGACGGCAGCAACCAGCAGCAGTTGCTTTCGCTGGCAAGAATTGGCAATCCCGGCTGGTCGCCGGACGGCACGAGAATTACGTTCGACAACGCTCAACCCAGCAGCAGCACGTCGGACATTTTCGTAGCCGACAGTAACGGCCGCGGCTTGGTGAAGCTCAGCAATCACGCAGGGCGAGACTCCGACCCCGACTGGCAACCCCTACTGACCACGCAGCCACCCGGCATACAATTCAGCACCGCCAACTTTCTGGCCGCGGAGAATAGCGGCAACGCCACGATCATCGTCACGCGCACCGGCGACATTGCAGCCCCGGTCAGCGTTGACTTCACCACCGTTGACGATCCGGCGGCGGTGCGTTGCGACACCGTCAACGGCACGGCCTACGCGCGTTGCGATTATGCGACTACGCTCGACACGCTCACCTTCGCGCCCGGCGAAGCGTTGCGCGCTATCACGCTCCCGCTGATTGATGACGCACACGTCGAAGGCAACGAGACGGTGCAACTCGCACTGCGTAACCCGACCGGCGCGCCCCTCGGTACGCAGAGCACGGCCACGCTCACGATCACCGACAATGATACGGCAGCGGCATCGAACCCGATCTTTACGACGCCGTTCTTCGTGCGGCAACAGTATCTTGATTTCCTCGCGCGCGAGCCGGAAGCGGGCGAGCCGTGGTCGGGCGTGTTAAATAGTTGCGCGGACGTGAACAACCTTGATCCGAACAGCGCGTCGGCCGGTTGTGATCGCATCAACGTGTCAGCCAATTTCTTCGGCTCGCCGGAGTTTCGCCTCAAAGGCTACTTCGCCTATCTCTTCTATAAGGTCGCGTTGGGCCGCCGACCCGTCTATGCCGAGATCGTTTCCGACATGCGCGCGGTGACAGGCGCGACCGCGCCGGAGGTCTTCCAGAAGAAGGCCGCGTTTACGGATGCCTTCGCCAGTCGGCTCGAATTCAACAACCTCTACGCCGTGCTCTCGCACGCAGCCTACGTGGACGCGCTGTTCAATCGCTATGATCTGCAATCGATCGCGACGCCCGATCCGGCGAACCCCGACGGCACGACCTTGACGACGCTCACGCGCGCCGATCTCGTCAATCAACTCAACACGCAGACGCTCACCCGCGCGCAGGTCTTACGGGCCGTTGTGCAGAGCCGCGAGGTGGACGCCGTCGAGTTCAATGGCGCGTTCGTGGCCATGCAATATTTCGGTTACCTGCGCAGGACGCCGGATGATGGCGGCTACATTGCCTGGCTCAACTATCTGACCGCGCACCCGACGGACTTCCGCACGATGGTCAACGGGTTTATGAACTCGACCGAGTACCGACTCAGGTTTGGTCAACCATAAGGCCGCGAAGGCAACCGCTAAGGTTTGTTCCGGCACGGCGCGCCAAGATCGGCTAACCAAACGTTCGGTTGGGCGTAAGCACACAGGTCAGTGCTTACGCTCGGCTTTAATTGCCCCTGCTGCTATGTATGCCCGACCGCTTTCTGAGTTACAATCCACGCCAGCTTCGACAAGCTTACTTCGTCGCTCTTGTGTTCCGCCGACACGAACGTGCCTTATCGCGAATTTCATTACCGTTGGGAGTGGCAACTCAAGTCCAGTCCCGAAGCGTTGTGGCCGCTCTTGTCCGACACGAACCGTTTTAACCGGGATGCAGGTCTGCCCGGCGTCGCGCCGCTGCCCGAAGAGTCCGCGCCACTCTTGAATGCGCGTCGCCGGCTTGGCTTCCGGCGCTTCGGACTGACTGTCGAATGGGAGGAAGAGCCGTTTGAATGGATCAGACCCTATCGCTTCGGCATCGTGCGTCGCCTCGCGCGCGGCCCGCTCGCGGAGATGCGCGTCGTTGCCGAACTCAAGCCCCAACCCGACGGCGGCACGCACTTAACTTATCAAGTCTGGGCACGGCCTAGCTCACCGCTCGGCCTTGTCGCCATCCCACTCCAAGTAGGCCAACTCAGCGCACGCAAATTCGCGGCGGTCGTGCGCCGCTACGACGAGTTTGCGGCGGGCACTGATTCGCATCCCCTTGCGTCACCTGCTGCACGTTTTGCGCCGAGCGGCCGCGCGCGGCTCAGTCAAGCCCGCGACAAGTTAATCGCCCAAGGCGCGTCCGTTGCGCTTGTCGCCCGCCTAATTGAGACCATCGAGCAGGCCGACGATCTCACCCTTTTGCGCTTGCGCCCCTACGCACTCGCCGATTACTGGCAGGCGGCGCGACGCGACGTGCTTGAGTTATGTCTCTGGGCGACACGCACAGGTCTGCTCGATCTCCGTTGGGACATGCTCTGCCCGCTCTGTCGCGGCGCGAAACAGACGGGCGCAACGCTCGCCGAGTTGCAAGAGAACGTCCACTGCGACACCTGCAACATAGACTTCACAGTCAACTTCGATCAATCCGTCGAACTGACTTTCCGCCCCAACCCGGCCGTGCGTTTGCTTGCAGCGCGCGAGTTCTGTATCGGCGGCCCGCAGGTCACGCCGCACGTCGTCGCGCAGCAACTCCTCGCGCCCGGCGCACGCCGCCGCCTCACGCTGCCGCTTGCACAGGGCCGCTACCGTCTGCGCACGCTGACGCAACCCGGTGCGCAGGCGTTGATGGTCACGGCTGATGGCACGGATGAGATTGAACTATGCGCGGACGAAAAAGGCTGGAGCAATGAAGAGTTGAAACTGAGCGCACAGCCCGCGCTCGTCTACGAGAATGCGACCGACGCAGAGCAGTTGTTCATCCTTGAGCGCATCGCCTGGAGCGATCAGGCGGTGACGGCCGCCGAGGTGACGGCGCTGCAAATCTTCCGCGACCTGTTCGCGACTGAAGCGCTCCGGCCGCATCAACAAATTTCCGTCGGCAGCCTCACGGTCGTCTTCACAGACCTGCGCGGCTCGACGCGCCTCTATCGCGAGATCGGCGACGCGCCCGCCTTCGGCGCGGTGATGGGCCACTTCGACATTTTGCGCGCGGCCGTGGACGAAGAAGAGGGTGCGCTTGTGAAGACCTTGGGCGACGCGATCATGGCCGTCTTTCGTCGCCCGGCGGGCGCGCTCCGCGCGATGCTCAAGGCCCAACGTCAACTCGCCCAACCGCCCGCGGGCACGCGCCCGCTGCAACTTAAAGTAGGCTTGCACACTGGCCACTGCATCGCCGTCAATCTCAACGGCCGGTTAGACTACTTCGGCTCGAACGTCAACATCGCGGCCCGCCTCGAACCGCTCTCCAATGGCACTGACATCATCATCTCCACCGCCGTGCGCGACGATCCCAAAGTCGCCGCGATGCTTAATGATGCTGAAAACCGCTTACGCATCGAGCCGGTTGCAGCATTGTTGAAGGGGTTCGATGAGGAGCAGATTGAACTGTGGCGGGTTAGTCAGGCGGATTAAGCCGGGAGCGCGGGCATTCTGCCCGTCATGAGCGCGTTAGTGCGAACAGAGAGCCGCGCTATCTTGCAAGTTTGAGCGCAGGCGCATCCGTTGAGCGTGCCTGCCGCACGCTTGGCAGGCAGGGATGCCCGCGCTCCCAGTCCTCGCCTTTATCAATGCGGCGGTACGTTGCGCAACTCGCGCGCGGCGCGGGCGTGGAAGTTTTCGATGTCAGCGATAGTGCGCGGCAGCGCGGCGGACATATTTTTGTATCCGTCGGGCGTGATGAGTATATCGTCCTCGATGCGCACGCCGATGCCCTTGAACTTCTCGAAGGCCGGGCGCACGGCGGTGATGAGTTTGCGATTGTCGGGCGTGTCGGGCAGGTTGTCGAGCGCGTCTGGGCGCACATAGATGCCGGGTTCGATGGTAAAGACCATGCTCGGCTCAAGTTGGGCGGGGCGGCCTACATCATGCACGTTCATGCCGATGAAATGCGACGTGCCGTGCATGAACCAGAGCCGATATTGATTCGAGTTGCGCTCCGTGATGAGACCGAGTTTGAGCAGTCCGCCCTTAATCACTTCGAGCGCGGCATTATGCACCTCGCCTAAGTTCGCGCCCGGCCGCGCGACGCTCATCGCCTTCTCCTGCGCCGCCAACACGATGTTATAGATTTCCGCCTGCGCGGGACTGAAGCGGCCGTTGACCGGAAAAGTGCGGGTGACATCGGCCGAGTAATACTCGTATTCCGCGCCCACGTCCATCAGCAACAACTGACCGGGCGCAACGCGCCCTGCGGAAGCTTCGTAGTGCAGCGTCGTGGCGTTGGGGCCGCAGCCGACGATATTCGGGTAGCCCCAGTTGTCCGCGTGGCGAAGTTTTAGTGTGTAATCAACCTCTGCCTCAACCTCATACTCCCACGCGGCTCGGGCCGCCACCGACTGCGCCCGCTCGTGCGCCTCGATACTGATGTCAACCGCATGTTGTAAGAAGCGCAACTCCATCGGCGACTTACGCAGGCGCAACTCGGCGAACACGCGCGCCGCGCTGCGCACGACAAACCCGGTCTCCGTCTGCGCCCACTTCGCAGCGAACTCCTGTTCGCGTCTGTACTCGCGACTCTCCCCTTCGCCGCCTGGCCGCAATAGGTAGAGCGATGCCTCGCCCTGTTGCATCGCTTTGAATAACGTCTCGTAGCCCGCTGTCGCGTTAGCAATAGCGGCAGCGTTCGCCGTTGAAGTTGCGTCTGTCGGCGGCGCTAAAGGCGGTGCGGCTGTTGCGTTAGCGGTGGAGAGCAGGATCGCTTCGGGCTTAGGTCTGTACGGGCGGCGTGTACGCAATGCGCGCATGAACGGCTCAAACTCTTTGGCTTCCCAGATTTCATTGATACCGGAAACGTCGCGCGCCTCTGCGGGACTATACATATGCCCCGTCCAAGTCTCCGCCGCAGGATTACGGGGCGGGAGGAATAGAATCTCCGTGTGCGCCGTGTTGCCCGGCAGCAGCACGAGCGTCGCGCCTTCCTGCTTCAGTTGCGTTAGGTAGTAAAGATTGTTCTCCTGTCGAAATTCATAATCTACATCGCCCGCATAGACGCGCGGCTCACCACTGAACATAACGAGCAGAGACTTCGGCCCGAGCTGCTCAGCCACACGCGCACGCCGCGCCGCCAACTCTGCCCGTCGCTCATCGTCGCTGAATGCGGGCGCGGACGGGGTGACACTCAGCAATGGCATGGGCGGGTCAGCCGCCGCATGCGCAGGCAACAGCACGACTTGGCCCAGCAAAGCTGCGAGCAGCGCGCATGCGCTAACCCGTCGTAACGCTCGCTCAAATGTCATTAAAACGTGCCCCTTTAATCTATAGCGGTTTGCGATTGCGTATAGCTGTAAGCGCAGGCATCCTTGCCTGCCATGAGCGTGATAGCGCGAACAGTTCGACTCGCCTGGCGGCTCGTTGGCAGGCAAGGTGCCTGCGCTCACAGCACATCGGCCCTGATTGGCTTCGGCTGCACTCATCTGCAAACAACTATAACAGCTCCTCAGTAACCGATCGCCGCGCCCTCGTGGCGTGAATCGCTTGCGCCGAGCCGGACGCCCGTCTTCGGCTCGATCATGATGCCTTGCGCGTCGCCCATGTAACCGCCGCCGGTCGTCCAACCAGCATTTGGTCTGACGAAAAGCTGATGCCCGCGCGCTTTCAATATTCGCTCAGTGTCGGCGGATAAACCATAAGGCTCAAAGGCCAGCTCATCCGGCAACCATTGATGATGTATACGCGGGGCATCAATCGCCTGCTGTATGTTCATGTCGAAGTCGATCACGTTGGTGATGACCTGCATGACCGTGTTGATGATCGTCGAGCCGCCGGGCGAGCCGGCCGTGAACCAGAACGTGCCGTCCTGATGCAGCACAATCGTCGGCGTCATGGCCGAGAGTGGGCGCTTGTGCGGCGCGACCGCGTTGCGCTCGCCCTGTATCAACCCGTACATGTTCGCCGTGCCCGGCTTGGCCGCGAAGTCGTCCATTTCGTTATTGAGTAGAAACCCTGTGCCGTGCGCGACAACCTTCGCGCCATAAGAGCCGTTCAGCGTGTAGGTGTTGGCGACGACGTTGCCTGCGCGGTCGGCGATGGTGAAGTGCGTGGTCTCCGCTGACTCCGAGCCGGGCGGATTCCCTGCGCGTACTTTGTCGCTCGAAGAGGCACGCTCCATGTTGATCGTGCCGCGCTGCCGCGCCGCGTAAGCTTTATCTATCAGCCCCGCAACGGGCACGTTCGCGTAGTCCGCGTCGCCCAGATACTCAGCGCGGTCGGCGTAAGCGCGGCGCATCGCCTCGGCCGTGACGTGATAGCGATCTGCCGACGACCAGCCCATCGCGCGCAAATCATAACCTTCCAGGATGTTCAGCATCTCGATCAAAATCACGCCGCCCGACGAAGGCGGCGGCATCGAGATAATCTCATTGCCGCGATAACTTGTCCGCACAGGCACGCGCTCTTTCGCGATATAGCCGCGTAGATCGGCGAGCGTCATCAAACCGTTGTGGCGTTTCATGTCGGCCGCGATCAGACGCGCCGTCTGCCCCTCGTAGAACTCGCGCGCTCCGCCTGTTTGCAAACGACGAAACGTCGCGGCCAATTCCGGCTGGCGAAAAATGTCTCCCTCTTTGTAGAAACGGCCGTCGTTGAGGAAGATGCGCTTGCTGTCCGCGTAGAGCGAGAATGAATCTTGTTTGCCGCGCAGCCCGTTCGCCAACGCATAGCTGAGCGGAAATCCTTGCGCCGCCAACCGTCGGGCCGGCTCGATCAACTGCGCCCACGTCAGCCGGCCCGAGCCATACTGTTTAAGCGCGAGCGCCATCCCCGCCACTGTGCCCGGCACACCCGCCGCGCGGTAGCCAAGGGTCGAAGAGCCTTCGCCGGAGAGCAAGTCACCCTTTTGATCCAGATAGACGTTGCGCGTCGCCGCGACCGGAGCCATCTCGCGATAATCAATCGCGGTCGTGCGTCCGGCGCGCAGCCGCACAAGCATGAAGCCGCCCCCGCCCAAGTTCCCCGCCGACGGGTAGACCACCGCCAGCGCGAACGCTACCGCCACGGCCGCGTCCACCGCATTGCCGCCGCGCTGCAACATATCAACGCCGACTTCCGATGCGATCCGATTCGCGGATGCGACCATGCCATGCGGCGCTCGTACCGGCTGGCGCGTCGCGGCCGCGACTGTGCGCGTGATTTGCGCCTGTCGCGTGAACGGCACAAGCGGCGCGGACACGAACAGCAGCGACAATAAACATACGAGCGCGATGCGTTTGATTGACATAGATGAGATCCTTTTAACCAACACTGCACGATCAACCACAGGCTCAGAGCTCGCCTCTGTTCCTCCAGTCAAATCAATTGCAGTTCCATGAACACTGTCCCGACTATCGGATTGTATCTGTACGGCTCGATCTCTTTGAAGCCGAGCGCACGGTAGAGCGCCTGCGCTGCGTGCATCGCCGGCAACGTGTCGAGCCGCATGCGCTTGTAACCGAGTTTACGCGCCTCTGCCACAATCCCGACGGCTAATTGTCGCCCTACGCTTTGTGTGCGGAATGCGGGTCTAACGTACATCCGTTTCATCTCACAGATGACTTCATCAAGTTTACGCAAAGCGACGCAACCGACATAGTCGGTGTCTATTTTCGCCAGCAGCAGACAACCAGTCGGCGGGGCGTAGATGCTGCGCAGCCCGGCCAACTCCGCATCAAAGTTTTGAAAACTTATATCAACGCCCAGCGACGCGACAAGTTCGAGAATCAAATTGCGCGCCTGTGCCCAATCGGCATCCGTGACCGGCGCATGGAGTTGCATCAGAGCGTCGCAATGAGCGCGGCCAAGAGCGTGCCGCGCGGCACGAGGTCGGCAGCAATGATGTGCTCGTGATCCGCATGCGCGCCATCGCCGGCCACGCCGAGTCCATCCAACACCGCCGCGCCAGCTGCGGCCGCGAAGTTGCCGTCCGACGCGCCGCCCACCTGCGTCTCACCTAGCTCATAATCGCAGACGGCGGCCAGTTGCCGTGCATGCTCGTAGAGTTGTGCCACGCGCTCTGTGCGCTCAAGCGGCGGGCGGTTGATGCCGCCGCCGATACTAATGCTTGTGCGCTCGTCGAACCGCCGCAGATGTTTGATCGCTTCGTCTATTCGTTGCGCTTCCGCAGACGTAGCGAATCGCACATCAACTTCCGCACGCGCTTCGGCCGCGACCACGTTCGAGCGCGTGCCGCCATTAACCACGCCGACATTGACCGTCGTGCCCGTGCGCGCATCGCTCAACGCATGCAGCCGCTCGATCTGGCGCGCAAGCTCAAGGATCGCACTCGCGCCCTTGTCGGGTTCGAGACCGGCATGCGCCGCGCGCCCTTTGACGGTGAGCGTGTACATCCCCGTGCCCTTGCGCGCTGTCTTGACGCGCCCGCCGGGCGCGGACGGCTCAAGCACCAGCACGTGCGCCGCGCGCCGCGCTTCCGCCTCCACGAGCGCGCGGCCCGTATAGCTGCCCTCCTCTTCATCGCAGGTCAATAGCAGCACTACGGGCCGCTGCGGCGTCAGACCGGTCGCGGCGCAGGCGCGCAACGCTTCAAGCGCAAGCGCGCAGTTGGCCTTCATGTCGAAGATGCCGGGGCCATAGACACGCCCCTCCGTTTCGCGCCACGGGCGTGCAGCGAGTGAGCCGCGCGCGTGAACCGTATCCGTGTGACCGAGCAGCAGTGTCGTGCTTGTGTCGGGAGGTGCGTCTGCATAGAATTGTATGCGCAAATGCTCGCCGTATTTCTCGACGGGCAGACGTTCGACCGAGGTCACACCGGGCAGATCGCGCGCGGCATCAGCGAGCAACGTGACGACCGCACGACTGCCCGCCAGATCGCCCGAAGGCGATTCAAGCTCGACGAGTGCGCGCGTGAGCGCAAGCGTCTCGGCTTGACGCGCGGCTAGGTATGCACGCAAGGCAGCAGCGTCGGTTTGTTTCAATTCGACAGGCATAATCCGATCTGCGTTACGCGGCCGTGAAGCTTTCGCGCCGCACAGTCAGTGCGTCAATGCGCGCTTCATTTATTGTGAAAACCAACCCCGGCGCGTCGGGCGCGATGATCGTGCCACGCGGTGTGACGGTAACAGAAGGCTCGATAACATCTTCCGCCCAATAGCGCGCACTCGCGGACACGTCGCCCGGCAAAGTGAACCCGGCCAGCGTGGACATGGCGATGTTATGCGCCCGCCCGACGCCGGATTCCAACATACCGCCACACCAAACCGGCACGCCATGCTCGCGACAGACACGCTCAACCTTTTGCGCTTCAGTATGACCACCCACGCGCCCCAATTTCACATTGATGATGCGACACGCGCCCAACTCTATCGCCTTGCGCGCATCCGCGCTCGAACGGATCGATTCGTCGAGGCAGATGGGCGTGTCGATCTGTCGTTGCAGCGTCGCGTGGTCATACATGTCGTCATATGCAAGCGGCTGTTCGATCAGCAGCAGACGGAAGCGGTCGAGCGCTTGAAAGAGCGGCACATCGGCGAGCGTGTATGCTGAGTTAGCATCCACCGTCAACTGTATATCGGGGAAGCGTCCGCGCACACGCGCGACAATCGCGGCGTCCCAACCGGGCTTGATCTTGATCTTGATGCGTTGATAGCCGGCGGCGACTTCGCGCTCGATCTTATCGAGCAGCGCGTCAGGCGTGTCCTGTATGCCGATGGAGACGCCACACGCAATTTCGCGTTGCGTGCCGCCGAGCAACTGCCACAAAGGTACGCCCGCACGCCGCGCCGCCAAATCCCAGCAGGCAGTCTCCAGCGCAGCCCTCGCCATGCGGTTGCCGCGCACGCGCCCCATGAGCGTATCAGCGTCGCCGGGTGCTGTTATTTCCTGCCCGACGAGCATCGGCGCAAGGAACGTGGAGATGACGACCCACGCGCTCTCCGTCCACTCTTCGCAATAGAAAGGGCCTTCGCCGGCGGTGCATTCGCCCCAGCCTACACCGCCTTCTGTGTCGCACACACACACGAGCAGAATCCTGCGCTCATAGGTGCGCCCGAAACTTGTCTCGAAAAAGTGTACGAGCGGCAAGCGTATCTCGCGCAACTCGATTGCTTTGATCTTCAATAGACTGACTCCCGTAGGCGGTTATTATGAACGGAAGTTGTGCATTATTGCCAGCGAAAGCGGAGATTATTAACCACAAAAGCACAAAGGGCACAAAGAAAAATCAACCGATCATCTTTGTGCCCTTTGTACCTTTATGCTTATCTCATCCGGCCGCCTGCCCGGAGACGACATCGGGGCCGAGGTCTTCCGTCGTCGTCGTGTCCGCGCCGTTGAGTGCCGCGTGCAGCGTGTGCCATGAAAGGCTGGCGCATTTGACGCGCGCCGGAAAGTCGCGCACGCCCGCGAAGATTTTCAACCGGCCCAAATTATTCGGCGTGCCTACTTCGTCCAACTCGCCCAGCACCATACGATGGAATTCGGTAAAAAGCGTTTCAGCTTCCTGCCGCGACTTGCCCATCACGCTCTGCGTCATCATGCTGGCGGACGCCTTCGAGATCGCGCAGCCTGAACCTTCAAAGCTCACGTCCTTGATCTCTTCGCCGTCAAGCTGCAAATAGACCGTGAGCTGATCGCCGCAGAGCGGGTTCACGCCTTCGGCCCGCCGGTTCGCGTCAGCCAGTTGCTTGAAGTTGCGCGGCTTCTTGTTGTGATCGAGGATGACCTCTTGATAGAGGTCGCTCAGTTCCGACACTTTAGCTAAACACCTCAATAACTTTCTCGACGGCCGCGACCAAGCTATCAACTTCCGCGCGCGTGTTGTAGAAGGCGAACGAGGCGCGAGCCGTGGCCGGCACGTTGAAGCGCTTCATCGTGGGTTGCGCGCAATGATGACCGGCGCGAATAGCGATGCCCTCTTGATCCAGAATCGTGCCCACATCGAGCGGATGCACTTCGTCCAGCACAAACGCGAGCACGCCCGTCTTCTCGCGTGCCGTGCCGATGAGCCGCACGCCTTCGATAGCGGATAACTGCGTGGTCGCATAAGTTAGCAACTCTTGTTCGTAAGCGTGCGCGGCGGCGCGATCCATCTCGTTCAGATAATCAATCGCCGCGCCGAGACCGATCTGCGAAGCGATGGCAGGCGTGCCCGCCTCGAACTTGTTCGGCAACCCGGCGTAGGTGGTTTCCTCGAACGTGACCGTGCGGATCATGTCGCCGCCGCCGAGAAATGGGCTCATCCGTTCAAGCATTTCAGCTTTGCCATAGACGACGCCGCTGCCGGTCGGCGCGAACATCTTGTGCCCGGAGATGGTGTAGAAATCACAGTCCAAATCTTGCACGTCAATCTGCAAATGCGGCGCGCCCTGCGCCCCGTCAACCAACACGGGCACGCCTTGCTTGTGTGCATGGGCGACGAGCTCTTTGATCGGATTGATCGTGCCGAGCGCGTTCGAGACGTGCATCACGGCCACGAGTTTCGTGCGCTCGTTTAAGAGCGCCTCAAACTCGTCGAGCAGCAACTCGCCCGCATCGTTCATCGGGATGACACGAAGCTTTGCGCTTTTCTCCGCGCAGAGCATCTGCCACGGTACGATGTTCGCGTGATGCTCCATCGCGGAGATGATGATCTCATCGCCTGCTTGCACGAACTTGCGCCCGTAGCCGTGCATCACGAGATTGATGCCCTCGGTCGAGCCGCGCACGAAGATGCACTCGCGCGTCTCGCGGGCATTGATAAAGCGGCGCACTTTCTCGCGCGCCCCTTCGTAAGCGGTCGTCGCGCGCTGGCTCAAGTAATGCACGCCGCGATGTATGTTTGAATGTTCTTCGCGCAGGTAACGACTGCCGCGATCAATCACCACTTGCGGCACTTGCGATGAAGCCGCATTGTCCAGATAGACGAGCGGCCGCCCGTTCACGGTCTGGCCCAGCACTGGGAAATCACGCCGCACGCGCGCCACATCCCATGCCCCGTTTGTCTGTTGCACCTCAGTCGTCATCGCTTTCTCTGTCGCAATCATTGCCAAAATCCTCACACCTCTAAACGCGCGTGCAGCCGGTTGAGAATCATCTCGTCGAGCTGCGCTTTGATTGACTCGATCTTAATTTTCTCGACCAACTCTTCGGCGAAGCCGTAGGTCAACAGATTGCGCGCCAATTCCGGATGCAGACCGCGACTGAGGAGATAGAACAACTCCTCCTCCGCAAGCTGCCCGACGGTCGCGCCGTGCGCGCACTTCACATCGTCGGCGAAAATTTCAAGCTGCGGCTTGGTGTCCACACGCGCGTCAGGCGAGAGCAGCAAGTTTTTATTCGTCTGCTGCGCGTCGGTCTTTTGCGCATCGCGGCGGACGAAAACTTTGCCGTTGAAGACCGCACGTGACTTGCCATCGAGGATGCCCTTGTAAACCTGCCTACTCGTACAGTGCGGTGCGATATGATCGATTAGCGAGTGCGTATCGGCGTGCTGTCCGGTCGAGACGAGATAGAGACCGTCAACCACACACGACGCGCCTTCGTGCGCCAGTCTGACGTTGATGCCGTGGCGCGAGAGTTGTGCGCCGAGCGTGACCGTCGTCAGTTCGTAGGCAGCGTCGCGTTCAAGCTCCGCGCGCGTCTCGGCGATATGAAATGCTCGCTCGCTTTCGCGCTGCACCTTGTAATGCGTGATGCGCGCATTCTCGCTGACGAAGACCTCAACCACCGCGTTCGTGAAATAGACGCCGTCGCCTGCGGACTCGTAACTCTCGATGATCGTGGCCGCGCTCTCACGTTCCGCGACGATTAGCACGCGCGGAAAGATCGCCGCCGTTTCAGTCGTGGGCTGCGCTAAAAATAACAAGTGCAACGGTGCAGCGACTTGCACGCCTTTGGGCAGATAGATGAACGCGCCATGATTGATGAAGGCGGTATTAAGTGTGTTGAAGCCATCAGCGCCCTCATCCGCGTCAGCGGAGCGTGCAAGATGGGCGCGCAAGATGGCTTCATGCTCGCCGCGCAATGCGTCGGTTATATTCGTGACGACCGCGCCCGCCGGCAGTTCATCTAGCGCAGACAAGTGCGGTTGATAAATGCCGTTGACGAACACGAGCCGGCTCTGGCGCGCTTCTTCGTAGATGAAAGGCGTGAGCGCATCGTTTGCCACGTTGGCGATTGGTTCATGTACTTGCGGCGCGAACGCGCCCCGCGCAAGCAGCGCGACGTTCGTGTACTTCCAGTCTTCCGCGTCCACCGTCGGGAAACCTATCTGCTCGAAGCGCGCCATCGCGTGCGTGCGCGTGCGTTCAAGCCACGCGGGCACGCTGCGCTCCGCCCCTGACTCCTGCATCGCGCGAAACGCCGCTGTGTATACGTTCTGCTCTTTAATTGCTTGGGCCATTACTTTTTGTATTTACCGTGCGCCGGCCATGACGGTCGCATCCATCTCCGCACCTTGCTCCTTGATCCAATCATAACCTTTCGCTTCCAACTCAAGTGCTAACTCTTTGCCCCCGGAGCGAACAATGCGCCCGCGATAGAGCACGTGGACGAAGTCGGGCACGATGTAGTTCAAGAGCCGCTGATAGTGGGTGACGAGGACGACGGCGTTCTCCGGCGTGCGCAGGTGGTTGACGCCGGCGGCGACAATGCGCAGCGCATCTATGTCGAGGCCCGAATCAGTCTCGTCCAAGACGGCAAGTTTCGGTTCGAGTACGGCCATCTGCAAGATCTCGTTGCGCTTCTTCTCGCCGCCCGAAAAGCCTTCATTGACTGAGCGCGACATCAAGCCTGCGTCCATCTCGACGATCTTCGCGCGTTCGCTCAACAGGTCTTTAAACTCTAACGGATCAAGCTCTTCTTCGCCGAGATGCTTGCGCTTCTCGTTATAAGCCAAACGCAGGAACTGTGAATTCGACACGCCCGGCACTTCCACCGGATATTGAAACGCGAGGAACACGCCCTCGCGCGCACGCACGTCCGCATCGAGTTCCAACAGATTTTTGCCTTCGTACAAGACCTCGCCGGCCGTCACCACATACGCCGGATGCCCCGCCAAAACTTTCGCCAACGTAGATTTGCCCGACCCGTTCGGCCCCATGATGGCATGCACTTCGCCCTTGTTAACCGTCAGACTAAGCCCGCGCAAAATCTCCTTGCCCTCGACGGTCGCATGTAAATCACGAATCTCTAACACAATATATTTACTCCGTAAATTAAGAGATTAGAGGTCAGAGGTCAGAGATTAGTAAAGTCAAAACTTCTGACCTCTGCTCTCTAACCTCTGACCTCCGCCTTATCCCACACTGCCTTCCAACTTCATGCCGAGTAATTTCTGCGCTTCGACGGCGAACTCCATCGGCAACTCGCGGAACACCGCGCGGCAGAAGCCGTTGATAATGAGCGAGACTGCGTCCTCTTGCGACAGCCCGCGCTGCATCAGATAGAAGAGTTGATCTTCACTGATGCGGGAAGTGGTCGCCTCATGCTCGACCTGCGCCGTATTATTCATCACCTCGACATAAGGAAACGTGTTCGCGCCGCACTTGTCGCCGATCAAGAGCGAATCGCACTGCGTATAGTTACGCGCACCCGCCGCACCCGGCAAGATCTTAACCAAGCCGCGATAGCTATTGTTCGACTTACCAGCGGAAATGCCTTTCGAGATGATCGTCGAGCGCGTGTTCTTGCCGATGTGGATCATCTTCGTGCCGGTGTCTGCCTGCTGCGCGTGATTGGTCAGCGCAACCGAGTAGAACTCGCCCACCGAGTTGTCACCTTGCAGAATGCATGACGGATACTTCCAGGTAATGGCCGAGCCGGTCTCAACTTGCGTCCACGAAATCTTTGAATTGCGCCCCGCGCATTTGCCGCGCTTGGTCACGAAGTTGTAAATGCCGCCTATGCCTTTCTCATCGCCCGCATACCAGTTCTGCACCGTCGAGTATTTGATCTCGGCATCATCGAGCGCGACCAATTCCACCACCGCCGCGTGCAACTGATTGCGATCAAACTTCGGCGCGGTGCAGCCTTCGAGATAAGAGACGTGCGCGCCTTCTTCGGCAATGATGAGCGTGCGCTCGAACTGCCCCGATTCAGCGTTGTTGATGCGGAAGTAGGTCGAAAGCTCCATCGGACAGCGCACGCCCTTGGGGATGAAGACGAACGAACCGTCGGAGAAGACCGCGCTGTTGAGGGCCGCGAAATAGTTATCGTTCACGGGCACGACCGAGCCGAGATATTTCTTGATCAGCGCCGGATATTCTTTCACCGCTTCGGTGAAAGAACAGAAAATGACGCCGTGCTTTTTCAGTTTCTCTTTGTAGGTCGTCGCCACCGACATCGAATCGAAGACCGCATCCACAGCGACGCCCGCTAATTGCTTCTGTTCCGTGAGTGGGATACCCAGTTTCTCGAACGTGCGCAGCAATTCGGGATCGACTTCGTCGAGGCTCGCCTTCGTCGCTTTCTGCTTCGGCGCGCTGTAGTAGATCATGTCCTGATAATCTACTGCCGGGTAGGTGACGTTCGGCCAATGCTTCGGCTCGGTCATCTTGAGCCACTGGCGATAGGCTTTCAGGCGAAACTCCAGCATCCATTCCGGCTCATTCTTCTTCGCGGCGATCAGCCGGATGGTGTCTTCGCTCAGGCCCTTCGGGATCACGTCCGACTCGATGTCGGTCACGAAGCCGTACTTGTACTCTTTGTTGGTCAGCAGTTCGATTGTGCTCATCGCTTCTCTCTCAAACGACTATCAAATGATGGCCGGTTTCCTCAACATCAAAACCAACCCCTTACGCTTGCCTGCCCTCAAGCCCGCCGGCCTGTTACCTCGACGTGGCGTGGCAGCGCGTGAATCTGGTGCAGACGATCTTCAACCTTTGCCTCAGTGCCGAGCAACTGCGCAAGCGTGATACCGGACAACGCCTGCTCGACAATGTCGTGCAGCCCGACGATAACCGGGCGGATGCCGCAGTTGCCCGTATGGACGCAGGTGTCGAGCACGCCCGTATAGCTCTTGCAATGCCCCGCGAGCACGTCGTCGTCAAGCACCTTGATGATCTCGCTCAGGTGTATCTCGGCGGCGGGGCGCGCGAGCCGGTAGCCGCCCTTCGTGCCGCGTATGGACTTGACCAGCCCGGCCTTATTTAAAATCCACATCAACTTGCCCGCGTTCGCCACCGACAAGCCTTCCCGCTCGGCGATCTGCGCGAGCGTCAGATAGCCGCCCGCTCGTAGCGGCGCAAGCTGCAAAAGGCAGCGCAGTCCGTACTCTTCTTGCGCGGAAACTTTCATAACGTACGCTCCGACCTTAAACGCTCTGTGTCAGGCACAGCGTCATTATAAACAATACCTTACTTTTTAGTCAAGATTGGAGGCAAGCTGCGCGCGTCGTCTATATGCGAACATTTATTGGGCCGCGCGTCGGTTTTTATGATAACTATAAGCGCGCAAGATCAGTCCACGTGCCTGAAGGATTATGATGTCAACCCCATCCGCAACCTCTGACAACAATGAACCCGTCGCGCGCCACAACACACAGGCCATACTTGACCGTTTGCTGACCGATATGATCGAGCAACCCGAACGGCGTGCGGAGATCACAAGCGAGATCGAGGAAATATTCGGCCAAGAAAAAGCAATTATGATCTTGGACATGTCCGGCTTCTCGCGCCTCACGCACCGGCACGGCATCGTCCCCTTCCTGCTGATGATTCATCAGATGCGGCTCGTCGCCTGTCCCTGCGTGCAGGAAGAGGGCGGCTTGTTGCTCAAGGCAGAAGCTGACAATCTCTATTGCCTGTTCGATACGGTGGCCGACGCCGTGCGCGCCAGCCAGAAGATCACGCGCCATTTGCGCACGGCTAATCGCCTGTTGCCCGAAGAACATCGCCTCTACGTTTCCATCGGCATCGGCTATGGTCGCATCCTCAACATAGAGGATCGCGATCTCTTCGGCGACGAGATGAATCTCGCCTGTAAGTTGGGTGAGGACGTGGCCAAGATGGGCGAAATTTTGCTGTCGTCCGCGGCCTACGCGCTGCTACAGGATCAGAACATAGACTGCCGCGAAGAAGTCATCAGCATCTCCGGGCTGGAACTGCCCTACTACAGCGTGCAATATAAGTGAGCCGGCGCAACGCGCAGAACGTATCCATTGACCCCGTCTCCGGCCGGCGGTACAATCCCGGCGCGTCTGCTCAGATGCGCCGGGATTGTTGCCCCGCAGACCAGGGAAGCGGCTTGATAATGAGCAACATGCCCCGCGCCGTCTAACATTCTAATCAACCCGACTTTCAACTGTCGGGCCACAGCAAGCGTTAGTGCCCCGCACACGCCCGCGCTCGCAGTAATCAACGGGTCAAGCTTATGCCCCAACGACGGAAACGCTCTATCACTTCTTACCTGCTGCGCCACTGGTACTGGGCGCTCGCGCTCGGGCTGTCGCTCATAATCTGGGGCGCGCTCGCCCTCGCCATGCGTCCAATGACTGATGCAAACGGCAAATACACTTCCTACTCTTACGGTCTGGTCACGAGCCTCGAAGAATTTGGCCTCGACCTTCTCTTCCAGATGCGCGATGTGCTGCACCCGGAACAGCGCGAGCGCGGCAGGCAGGAACCGATCACGATCATCGGCGTGGACGAAGATACCATCCGGGCCTCGAATATTCGCCCGCAAGGCTGGCCGCGCAGTTATTATGCGCGGCTAATTGACCGCGCCAGTCAGGGCGGCGCAAGCGTCATCGGCGTTGATATTTACTTCAGCGAGCAAGGCGGGGTGTCCGAAAACGACAAGGCGCTCGATCAGCAACTGATCGATTCGATCAATAACGCGGGCAACGTCGTCGTGGTGAAAAAACTGGCTGAAGGCGGAATGAAATCAGAAATCAAACCGCTGCCGGAAGTGGCCGAGGCCGTTTCGGCCGTGGGCTTTTCCGATCTGCCGTCGGACAGCGACGGCTTCCGCCGCACGGCTTACTTGGGGCACATTGCGGAGGATGGCACAACCGATTCCAGTTTCGCGAGCAACATCGCACAACTCTATGCCGACAAGCCTGTCGAGGCGCAGCCTGATCAGACGATTAAATTCGGCGACCGTGTTATCCCACTGCGCAATGACGCCACCATGCAGATCGACTTTCGTAGTCGCACCCCCAGCTTCAAATACATCTCGGCCGGCGACATTATTTTCAAAGACCCCGCGCAAATTCCTGACACGTTGTTTAAAGACCGCATCGTGCTGATCGGCGCGACCAACAACGACGCCCCCGACCTCTTCCCCACGCCTTACTACAAGCCGGGTCTCATCGCCACCTTTTGGGCGCGGCTGCGCGGGCGACAGATTAACACCACGCCGGCCCTCATGCCCGGCGTCGAGATACATGGCAACATCGCCGCCACGATGCTCTTCGGTCAGGCCCTGCGCCAGATCAACTACCCGCCGCGTATCTTGATGCTATTCGTCGTAATCGGTTTGATCACGGTGGCCGTCTTCAAGTTTCGCGCGGCCTTGGGCGCGCTCGTCGTCCTCATCGTGGCGGTCGGTATCCTCTCGATCTCGGCCTGGACATTCAATCATCAAGGGCTGATCTTGCCGGTGATGACTTCGGAAATGGGCGTCGCCGTGCTGGCGCTCTCCGGTTTCCTGCTGCGCTATGCGCACGAGCGCGCGGTGCGCGAGGAGAAGGAGAACGAGCGAGCGCAGATCATGGATATCTTCTCGCGCTGCGTGTCGCCTGAAGTCGCCGATACGCTTTGGGATCAACGCGAGGCGCTCAGGCTCGGCGGCGAACGCCGCATCGTCACGCTGATCTTCACAGACATACGCGGCTTCACCACCCTCTCCGAATCGGTCAACTCCGAAGTAGTCGTCACGTGGCTGAACGAATACTTCAGCCGCATGCACAAGGTCATCTCGTCTTACGGCGGGCACATCAATAAGTATATTGGCGACGGACTGATGATCGTGTTCGGCGCGCCCGTCGCGCGCGGCGACAATTTGGAGGCAAACGCGGCCGTCGCCTGCGGGTTGGCGATGCTTGAAGAGGTTGATCGCATGAACGAGGAATGGCAGCGTTATAACGCGGAGCAAGCAGGGTTGCACAAAGAGGGTGAATTTGTGAAGCGTCCAATCTTCAAGATCGGCGTCGGCATCCACACAGGCATCGCCACCTGCGGCGTAGTCGGCGCGGAGGGCCGCCTTGAGTACACCATCATCGGCGACACGGTGAACTTAGCGGCGCGGCTTGAATCAACCACGAAAGAAAAAGGCGTGGCGATCCTCATCAGTGATGGCACAGCCAAAATGATCGGCCGCGACTACGAGACAGAACCGCTCGGCAATGTACAGGTCAAGGGCAAGACGCAGGAGACCATCGTCTACACCGTCAAGAAATCCGACAACAAGCCCGTTCCCGAATTAGCCGGAGTCGCGTAAACAAAACGTATAGCGATTTGCGCTTGCACGGTGCTGGGAGCGCAGGTATCTCTGCCTGCCAACGCGCCGTAGAGCGCGTCCATGCTTCGCGCTGCCGCGCTCATGGCAGGCACGGCTGCCTGCGCTCCCAGCACCGCGGCCTTGCTTAGCTCGGTTACACTCATCGGCAAACGACTATAACAGCGGAAAGCTGAAAGGGCGCGGGGATTGTTTCACCTCCGCGCCCTTTCAGCTTTGCCGTTTCAACTACTTTTCCAGCAAAGCGCCTTCTTCATATGCGCGCACGAGGCGTTCGAGCGCGTTGAGCCGTTGGCGCATGGCCGCGCCCTCTTCGGTGTCGGCAACGAGGCGCGGACGCTCGTAGGCGCTCACGGTCGTCACTTTCGGCACGATGTCTGCGCCGGCCGTGATCGCGTCGGCGATTGACTCGAAGTGGTGATGCTCCGCGAGCGCGACCCGTTCAGGTGCGAGGATGAGCGTGTAGCCCCGGTCGCCGTAAGCTTCGGAGAAAGCGCCGTCAATCGTTACCGCGTTGCCACCGCTCTTCACCGGCGCTTCGCCCTTCTCGACCTTCACCGGTACGTGCCCGTTAACGATCAACTCATGCTCCACGACACCGAACCCGACCGCGAGTCGGCGACAAAACTCCGCATCGTGGAGCAGCTTGAAGTATGGGCCCTTATTCTCTTTGCGCGCAGCTTTGTCGGCGACGAAATAGGTCTCGAACGTCGCCATGCGATCCTTGCCGAAGAGCGGCGAGCGTGGGCCTGTCCACAGATACCAGAGCCAATCGGCATCCGCGCCTGCTCCTTGCGCGCTGTTGCGGAATGCGCGCCGCACAACCGAATCGAGCGCGTCAAACAACTCGCGCCCGCTTCGCTCTTGCCCGTCTACCACCAGGGTTAACGGCGCGCCATCGTCGGCCACGGGCACACAGCCATGAAAGATGAGCGCGTGGTCGCGGCGCAGCCACATCGCGCCGTGCCGCACGACGAAGGACATGTGTTGCCACAGCCGGCTACTGGAAACGAACGACAGCCGCAGGCGATCCATGCAGACGCGCTCTTCCGCCGACAATGCATAAGGGTCGGCAGGATCGATTGTCGGCAGGAATGAATCGAGCAACGGGTGCGTGCGTCCATCTATCTCGACCGTTTTCTCAGCGAAGTTGATCCGGTGCAGCAGGTTGCGCGCTTCCATCTCCCATTCGGGGTGCCGCCGGCTCGCCTGCCCTTCGAGTTTGAACTGGATAATCGCTATCGCCTTTTGCATGCGCGCCATCAACAGATCATCGCGCAGCCCCGTGCCTTTCGTCTTGAAACACTCGGCCGGATCGTCCGCGTAGATAGTGCGCGCCAGTTTTTCCAATGGCGTGATGATAAGACCGTAGCCTTCTTCGAGTTGCGAGAGCCGCCGGTAGCGCAGAGAGATACGCAGCACAGTGGCGATCAACGCCTCTTGGCCCAAGCACGCGCCCATCCACGAGACATCGTGATTGCCCCACGTGAACGCGACGTGCGGCTGCTCCATCAAGTAATCCAAGACCTTGTCCAACCGCGGCCCCCGGTCGCCGAGATCGCCCGCGACGATGATCTCCGCGACCGAGAGATCGCGCACGAGCCGCGAGGCGGCGCGCACGGCCGTCAAGTCCTGTTCATGCGCCGCGAGCGCATCGAGCATGGCGTTGACGTAAGCCTCAGGGCGATTGGTGAACGGCTCGTCGTGCAGTTCCTCGAACAGTTCGGCGAACTGCGGCGTCAGCAGCGCGGTAACCTGCGGCCGGCGGTAGTTACTTGCCAGCACGCGCACGATCTCGAATTGCCGGCGGAGCATTTGCCGCACCCACCCGCGCCGCTGCTCTGCGTCGCCCAACTTCGCGCGCTCGTACTCCAGCAACTCGCGCGGGTAGTAGAGCACGGCCAGCAATTGCTGCTGCTCCTCGTCCGTCAGTCGCTCTTTGAACAGACGATTGACGAGCGGGCGCAAAGCCCCCGAAGCGTTGTTGATAATGTGGCGCAGCTTCTTGTACTCGCCATGCACATCGCTGACGATATGCACGACACCTTTGGGGAGCGAGAGCGCGGCGTGCAGCCCGGCCGCTTCTGCGAGCGCCGTGCTGGCAGTCGGATAGTTCTGCGCAAGCGCATTGAGCAGCGTCATCTCCGCGCCGTTGAAAGAGGCTGGCATAATTTTTCTCTCTGCTATTAACGCCGCCACTCGTCAATCAGAGAGGCGACGAGGCCCGTCCAACCGGTCTGATGCGACGCGCCGAGGCCCATGCCGGTGTCGCCGTGGAAGTATTCATAGAAGAGGACGAGGTCGCGCCAGTGCGGGTCGGTCTGAAACTTTTCGTACCAACCGTGCGCGGGTCGGACACCCTTTTCGTCGCGCGTGAAGATGGAGATCATGCGGTCGGCGAAACCGCGCGCCATCTGGTCGAGCGTGACCGCCGGCTCACCTGCCACGGGGCTGTCAATCGCCACCGCCGCGCCGAATGCTTTGCCGAGTTTGCGCAAAGATTCGATCATCAGAAAGCTTGTCGGAAACCAGAGCGGCCCGCGCCAGTTCGAGTTGCCGCCCTTGAGCATGACGACTGATTCGGCCGGCTCGTAGCCGACTTGATTGTCGCCGAACGAGAACGGGTGTTGTTCGTGAAACTTCGACAAGCTGCGCAGGCCGTAATCAGAACGAAACTCGTTCGGGTCCCAGATGCGTTCTAACAAATGCCGCATCTGCTCTTCGTTGACGATAGCCAGCACGTGCACGATCTTGCCATCGTCGCGTTTGACCGTCGTCACACAACGCTGCACGAGGTCTTGCCGATTCTTCAAAAACCATTGCAGGTTCGAGCTGAATTCGGGAAACGGCGCGATCCAATCTTCCTCCAAGCGCTCGATAGCGTAGAGCGGAATTAAGCCGACGAGCGAGCGCACGCGAAACTTGTGGAACGTGCCGTCGGCGTAACGCAGCACGTCGTAGAAGAAGCCATCCTTCTCGTCCCACAACTGATAGTTGCGGTTGCCCATGTGCTTCATCGCCGCGCCGACGTAGACGTAGTGCTGGAAAAACTTAGTCGCCAATCCTTCGTATGCTTTGTCCTCGTGCGCCAACTCAAGCGCCATCCGCATGAGGTTCAGACAGAACATGCCCATCCAGCCGGTCGCATCTGATTGCTCCAACTTCGCGCCGTTCGGCAGCGGCGTGCTGCGATCCACGACCGTGATGTTATCGAGCCCGAGAAAACCGCCCTCGAAAACGTTGTTCCCTTCACTATCTACTTTGTTAACCCACCACGCGAAATTGATCAGCAGTTTATGGAAACACTTTTCGAGAAACAGCCGGTCGCCCTTGCCTGTCTGCAAGCGATCCATGTTGTAGACGCGCCAGACGGCCCACGCATGCACCGGCGGATTGAGATCGGAGAACTCCCATTCGTAGGCCGGTATCTGCCCGTTCGTGTGCTGAAATTGCTCGAAGAGCAAAAGCCACAACTGCTCCTTCGCAAACTCTGCGTCAACGATGGCGAGCGGCACACAATGAAACGCCAAGTCCCACGCCGCGAACCATGGATACTCCCATTTGTCCGGCATGGACATGACGCGCATCGAATTCAGGTGCTTCCAGCGGAAATTCCGTATGCGGCTGCGCGACTCTGGCGGCGGGAAGTTCGGGTCGTCGCCTTGGAGCCACTTCTGCACGTCGTAGATATAAATCTGCTTGCTCCACAGCATCCCGGCGAACGCTTGGCGCTGCACGCGCCGCTCGTCTGTGGTCGCAAGCGGCGGCTGGATCGCATCGTAAAACTCGTCGGCCTCGGCGCGGCGTTGCGCGACGATTGTTTCAACTTCGGCGAGCGGTTTAGCGAGCGCTTGATCCGACAAGCGCAGTTGCAGCACGACCGAACCGCCGGCCGGCACGTTACGCATGTAGTGGTAGCAAGCCTTCGTGCCTGTGCGCTCAGGGTTGACGGCCGGCTCGCCCGCGATGACGTGGCGATGGAAGGCGTCTTTAACATAAGGCTTGCGACTCTGCGCGCCCCAGCCCCAGATGCGCGGCCCGTTCGTCTCGTTGTCGGTGAAGAGCAATTCCGCGCCTTCGCTCTGGCCGTAGAGATAGCGCGGGCCGAGTTTGTAGGCGAACGGCAGATTCGGTAACGGTTCGGCCGTTTCATCCGACGCTTCGAGACTGAGCCAGCCCTTGCCCTGCTTCCCTAGCTGGATAATCGGTTCAGGCTTCGCTTCAGGCCCCCAAGCCTGTGCGCCCCAGCCCCACGTGTTGCGAAAC
Source organism: Pyrinomonadales bacterium (assembly GCA_038237345.1). GTDB lineage: Bacteria > Acidobacteriota > Blastocatellia > Pyrinomonadales > Pyrinomonadaceae > QHXQ01. The sequence goes on along the minus strand of JBBRYU010000002.1, from coordinate 6,702 downwards.
CAGAGGTGCGGCAGAATGTGCAACGGCGCGTCGGCGGGGCCGCGATTGAACGCCTCGATGCGGATGCAGATGTCATCGGGGCCGGCTTTCGCATATTCGACGAACACGTCGAAATAGCGATCCTCATTGAACACGCCGGTGTCGAGCAACTCGAACTCCGGCTGGTTGTGTCCGGCCCGCGCGCGGTTCTCGCCAATCAACTTCCCGTAAGGAAACTCGGCCTGTGGATACTTGTACAGATACTTCATGTACGAGTGCGTCGGCGTCGAGTCAAGATAGAAATAATACTCCTTCACGTCCTCGCCATGATTCGACTCGCTGGAGACCGTGCCGTACAGCCGCTCTTTCAAGATCGGATCGCGCCCGTTCCAGAGCGCGAGCGCGAAGGATAGCAGTTGATAACGATCACAGATGCCCGCCAAGCCGTCCTCGCCCCAGCGATAGGCCCTTGAGCGCGCCTGATCGTGCGGGAAGTAGTCCCACGCATTGCCATCGGCGCTGTAGTCCTCGCGCACCGTGCCCCACGCGCGTTCCGAGACATACGGCCCCCACCGCCGCCACGGCGGGATCGGGGTCGTGTACGGCTCACGTAATCGCTCTTGTTCTTTAGTCGGCATGCAGGTTTTTGCGAACGAGTTGGAAAGTATGACGGACGATTAACGGTCTAAGAGGCAAACAGGAGTTGCCGCACGCAAAGACGCAAAGGCGCAAAGAAAAGCTCGCGATTCCCTTTGCGCCTTTGCGTCTTTGCGTGCGATTGTCCCGGCGCATTCACAGCAAATTGCTCATATCCCCGCTCAGCGCGCATCGTCCAGCTTCGTCAATTTCTCGACGCGCTGCTGATGCCGACCGCTGTCGAACTCGGTCTCCATGAAAACGCGGATCATGCGCGCCGCCAAGTCTGGTTCGATGAAGCGCGCCCCGATGCAGAGCACGTTCGCATCGTTGTGTTGCCGCGCGAGCCGCGCCGTCTCTTCATTCCAACAGAGTGCGGCACGCACGCCGTGGACTTTATTGGCCGCGATTGAGATGCCGATGCCTGAGCCGCAGATGACGACGCCGCGATCCACCTCGCCATCCGCGACCGCTTGCCCTACGGCCGCGCCGAAGTCCGGATAGTCAACGCTCTGGAGACCGCTCGTGCCCTTGTCTTCAATTTCCAGCCCAAGCGGCGCAATGTCGCGTTTCGCTTGTTCCTTCGCTTCAAAGCCCGCGTGGTCGCTGCCGATGGCAATACGTTTTGGTTTCATGATTACCCTTTGGGAGGTTTACAGTTTCGCCGTCGCCGCTTTGTCCGTGAACCATTCGAGCGTGCCCTGCACAGGTTTGATCAACTGCGAGGGCAGCCGCTGCGGCTCGCGCGGCCCATGCAAAACTTCGGGTAGGCGTTCGGCCTTGCCCGCGCCCGTCACGATGAACATGACGTGCGCGGCGCGATTGATCGCGGGCGCGGTCAGCGTGATGCGAAAGGTGTTGAACTTTTCGACCCAGTTCGCCGTCACCCATGCCCCTTCCTCTGTGAGCGCGCGGCTGCCGGGAAAGAGCGAGGCGGTGTGCCCGTCGTCGCCCATGCCGAGCATGATGAGATCGAACTGCGGCCACGGCGCATCGTTGAAGAACTCACGCAACTCCTCCTCATAGAGCCGCGCGTTAGCGACCGCGTCGCCTTCGCCGACCATGCGATGCACGTTCTCCAACGGCAGCATGACCTGTGCGAGCAACGCCTCGCGCGCCATGCGGTAGTTACTCTCGTGATGGTCGGGCGGCACGCAGCGCTCGTCGCCAAAGAAGATATGCACCCGCGCCCAATCAGTCTGGCCCGTGAACTCTTCGCTCGCGAGCAGTTCATAGACGCGCTTCGGCGTCGAGCCGCCCGCGAGCGCGACACTGAAGCGGCCATTCGCAGCAATCGCGGCGCGGGCTAACTCAATAAACCGGCGCGTGGCGGCGCGGGCCACCTCTTCCCCGTCGGCAAAGACGAGCATGTTCTGTGCGGCATCCGATGTAGCCATCGCTGGTCGTCACCTGCTGTTGTTGTAGGCGCAGCGGGCCGCGCCGTAGAGTGCGGTCTTGTCGTCGAGGACGACGTGGACGGGAATCGAGCCGACGAGCGCGGACATGCGCCCTTTGGCTTGAAAGGCGCGCAGGAACGCGCCGTCCTTCAGTTTATCGAGCAACTTCGGCGCAATGCCGCCGCCGATATAAAGGCCGCCGACCGACTTGAAGGTCAGCACCAAATTGCCGGCCGCCGCGCCATAGATATCTATGAAGAGATTGAGCGCCTGCACGGCTAACTCCGACTTGTGCGCCAGCGCCGCCTTCGACACGGCCGCCGTCTTGTCGCCCGTCGCGATCTCTTCTGCCAACCAGTCCTCTTCTGCCGCCCGCTTTGTGTCGCGCAGGAAGCTATAGATATTGAAAAGACCGGGCCCGGACAGCGCGCGTTCGTAGCTCACATGTGCGCCGAACTTCTCGGTTAGATAGCGCAACAACTCGATCTCAAGCTCGTTGCGCGGCCCGAAGTCTGCGTGGCCGCCTTCTGAGGCAATCGGGCGATAGCGTTGGCCGTCCCAGAAGATGCCCGCCATGCCCAGCCCCGTGCCGGCGGCGATCAGTGCCCGATGTCCTTCCCGCGCATCGCCTGCGTTCAGCGTGTAGAGTTGCGTATCCTTCAAACCCTCGATGCCGTAAGCCGTCGCTTCCAGATCGTTGATGAGCGCGACGTGCGCGACGCCAATGGTACGCGCCAGCGCATCGCCGTCCACCGTCCACGCGAGGTTCGGCGTCTCGACTTTTCCGCCGACGACGGGGCCGGCAATACCAAAGCAGGAAGCCTTTACCTCGCCCGGGTTGGCCGCGACATATTCCTCGATGATCGCGTTGAGCGAATTGTACTGCTTGCTCGGAAAGCTTTTCTGATTAATGGGCGTGCCGAGTTGTTCAGCGTCCTGTTGAAAGAGGGCGACATTAGTTTTCGTCCCGCCGATGTCTCCAGCCAGAATCATGTGCTTTTGCCTATTGTCGGAAATTGTTCGGATACGAACTAACTACGAGGCAGCGCGGCCAGCATCTGCGCTGCCGCGGCAACCGTTTGTTCATAAATCTTATCGCGCACGAGCAGCCCCAACTCGCGGCTGAGTCGCTGTCCCTCAGTCTTTTGCTCGTAAGCTAGCACGCGCTCGATCTCGCGCGCCGCGCCGACGTGCGCTTCCGTGCTGAGTTTCGTGCCTGCTTCGTTGACCCCGACGGAAAACTCGGCCGCGCCTTGCCCGGCCCGCAACGTCACCGACGCGAGCATGCCGTCGTGTCCCTCGCGATCAAGCGCCGCGCGAAACTCAAGATTCACCGACCGTCCACCCAGCGCTAGCGCGCTGACGTGATGCACAGGGCCGTCATTGCTTGCGCCTTCGGCGCTGACCATCCAGCCCAGCCGCGCGGCCAGCCAACCCGAAACGAGCAGTGCCTGCGCCGCGATCTGCTCGTGCGCAATGTCAGCCGGGTCATACTCGATGACGACGTTGTCGATATGATCCAACAACGCGCGATAATCAGGCACGTCCCAGAAGCTGGCGAGCAGCGTACGCCACGCCGTCATCCGCCCCCAGTTAATGTCGCTCACGAGCATGAATTGCGGCCGGCTGCGGATGATCTCCGCGAGCCGTTGGACATCTTCGTGCGGGTGATCGAAGGCGAGCGAATCGATGACGACGCGATCAGACAGATCGACTAGCCGGTTGAAAAGTTTATCTTCGTAATGCGGGATGTCTTTCCACCAGAGGAAGACCGGCACGTCCGGCACGAGCAACGGCTCAATCGCCGTCGAGACGTTTTCAAGCACCGGCCCGCTCGCTTCAATCGTGATCTGCTCACCGCAAATCTGCTTCGCGCCCTTGCTCGATGTCTGGCAACGCGTCGAGACATAACCTTCCAGCTTTGCGTCCGCCGCAGCGTGGTCGGCGATGAGCAGGATTATGCGGCTCGGTGTCTGCGCGGTCACTTCGTCGAGCATCTTATCGATCTCCGCGCGATCTTCCTGTTGCGCCGCGTAGACGATCAGATTCAACACGCACACGCGCGTCACACCCGCTGCGGTTGCAGTCCCATCCGCGCCCTTGGCCGGCTGCCACATCGCCGCCAGTTCTTTTTCCAATTTGCCCACGTCAATCCCTGAGACAGAGACCGCGCCGGCGCTTTCGTGAGTCTGTGTTTCCATGATGCCCGTTCTAAGTTTTCAGTTCAGAGTTTCGACTGGCAGTTAATGTACGGACAAGAGACGAAACTCTTACGGCCGCCGCCAGCGGCGGCCTTCTTTTTCCAACATATCGTGTATAGCTTGCGGCCCCCACGACCCGGCTTCGTAGTTCGGGAATGGGGCGTCGGCTTTAGTCGCGGCCCATTCTTCGAGGATCGGCATGACGATCTCCCAGCCGCGCTCGGTCATGTCCGTGCGGGCGTAGAGCGTAGGATCGCCGAGGATGCAGTCGAGCAGCAGACGTTCGTAAGCTTCGGCGAGTTGCACGCCGAACGACGCGCCGTAGCGGAAGTCCATGTTCACGTCGCGGATGCGCGTCACCTGACCGGGCACTTTCGCGCCGAAGCGCAGAGAGATGCCTTCGTCCGGTTGGACGCGAATGATCAGTTGGTTGGGCGCGACCTGCTCCATCATCTCGCGGCCGAAGAGCGGATGCGGCGCGTTCTTGAACTGAATAGCGATCTCCGTGACGCGCTTCGCGAGTCGCTTGCCCGAACGGATGTAGAAGGGCACGCCCGACCAGCGCCAGTTATCGAAATACATCGGCACGAGGGCGAAGGTTTCCGTTGCTGAGTCGGGCGGCACGCCGCCTTCTTCGCGGTAGCCGGGTACGGGCTTGCCGTTGATCGAGCCGGAGCCGTATTGCCCGCGCACGCATTCGTTGCGCACACGCTTCGGCGTGAACGGCCGCACCGCCATCATCGCCTTGATCTTCTCGTCGCGCACCGACTCGGAGTTGAGGCTCGCGGGCGGCTCCATCGCGACAATCGAGAGCACTTGGAAGACGTGGTTCTGGATCATGTCGCGCACAACGCCCGCCTTGTCGTAGTAACCGCCGCGCCCTTCGACGCCGACGGTCTCGGCGTTCGTGATCTGCACGTGATCGATGTACTGCCGATTCCAGAGCGGTTCGTAGATGCCGTTAGCGAACCGGAAGACGAGCAGATTCTGCACCGTCTCTTTGCCGAGATAGTGATCGATGCGATAAATCTGCGACTCGTCGATGTGCTGATGTATGTCTTTGTTCAGTTGCTGCGCGCTGGCCAGATCGGTGCCAAACGGTTTCTCGATGATGACGCGCCGCCAGCCTTTGTCCTGATCCACCAGCCCCGCTTGGCCTAATTGGCTGACCGCCTCGGCATAGAGCGAGGGCGCGGTCGAGAGATAGAAGACGCGGTTGCCTTGCGTGCCGCGCTCGCGGTCGATCTGCTCGAGCAGGTCGCTGAGTTTCTTGTAATCTTCTGGCTGGTCAATATTGACGGGCGAGTAGAAAAGCCCTTGCGCGAACGAGTCCCAAACCTCTTCGTCCACGCGCTTCGCCTCGGAGAACTGCCCGATGGCTTCTTTCATCTTCGCGCGAAAATCGTCGTGGCTCATCTCGGTGCGCGCCGCGCCAACGATGGCGAACTCGCCGGGGATGAGTCGCTCTTGCACGAGGCGGTAGAGCGCGGGCACGAGTTTGCGTTTGGTCAAATCGCCGGTCGCGCCAAAGATAATCACGGTACACGGCTCGGCCGTGCGCTCAAGGCGCAATCCTTCGCGCAAAGGATTGTCCATCACGGGTGCTGCTGACATCACTGGTTCCTCGATGAAGAATGACTTAAAGAGATCCGAAGCTGAACTGCGGGATAAACCCCGCGCCGCGCGAACTGCGTGAGCCGATCAAATATTTCAGACTGTTTCATTGATGACCAGCAAGCTTTCGCCCGGCGCAGGGAAATCGTTGCCGTGAACGCGCGCGCTGTTAAGCCAACGCGCGCTCACGACTGAATCATTACTGCTTGCCCAGCAACTCTTCCCACTCGGTATGGACGGCCGGCTGACCCGGCTTGTCCGTGCGCTCGTAGGTATGCGAGCCGAAGAAGTCGCGTTGCGCCTGGGTCAGATTCAACGGCAACTCGGCCGCGCGATACGAATCGAAGTAGCCGATGGAGGCCGACATGCCGGGCACGGGCACGCCCGTCGTGATCGCGGTCGCCACAGCCTTGCGCCAGTTCGGCTGCGCTTGTTCGACAAACGCATTGAAGTCGGGATCGACGAGCAGACTCGGCAGATCGGCGCGGCGTTGATATGCCTGTTTGATCTTGTCGAGGAACTGCGCGCGGATGATGCAACCGCCCTTCCAGATGCGCGAGCATTCGCCGAGATCGATGTTCCACTTCCACTGCTGCGAGCCGGCGCGGATCAGATTCATGCCCTGTGCGTAAGAGCAAATCTTCGAGGCGTACAGCGCATCGTGGATGCACTGGATCATCTCTTTCTTGTCGCCCGCATAGTTGCCGCGCGCCGGCCCTTTGATCTGCTTGCTCGCTTCGACGCGCTCCTCTTTGCGTGCCGAAAGGTTGCGCGTGTCTACGGCCGCGTCAATCGTCGGGGTGACGATGCCAAGGTCGAGCGCGATGTCGCTCGTCCACTTGCCCGTGCCCTTCTGCCCTGCCTTATCCAACACG
>JBBRYU010000001.1:0-64451 GCA_038237345.1 Pyrinomonadales bacterium | reverse complement strand
CTGCTGGCGCGGCCGCGCGACCGTTCTGCCGCGCTTCTACTTGTTCCTGCGGCGCTGCTGATTGCAGCAGCGCGGCCGGAGCGGCGGCGGCTTCATCGGGGCGCACGACGGGCTGCGGCGCGGCCTCTGCGGCGGCTGTCGCCGCGCGGCGTATGGCCGACGAGGCGAGCGCGTCTTGTGCCGGGTCGGTCTTGCGCATGAAGTCTTCGACCTGACCCGCGAGCGAGCGTTCACGCTCGGTTTTCACCACGCTGCGACTCGCTTCGCGTTCGGCCTCGGCGATGCGGCGTTGCTCCGCGCGCTGCTCCGTGAGTGCGCCGCGTTGTGCGCGCCATGCGCGGAAACGTTCAGGCACGGCGCGGAAGAAAGCAAATCGATCACCGAACGAGCCAGCCATACGCTCGTAGGCGCGGGCGAAGGAGAAGTTGGTCGCTAACAGCAAGCCGGTCGCCGCGATAGCGGTCAGCAAAATCGCCGCGCCGACCGTGTTCAACGCGCCCACGAGTGTGCCGGCGATCAGCGTGCCCGTCATGCCGCCCGCGCGCACGCGCCCGTCGAAAAGCAGGGGGAGACTGAACAGTGCAAGGAGCGAGGCGGCGGCGAGCAGGATGGTGACGAGACCGACGACGCGTTGCAACGGCGCGTGCAGCCGGCGTGTGCGAAAGCGTCGCCATGCGAGCATGAAGAGCAGCACGGGCAAAAGATACGCAGCGAGTCCGAGCGTTTGCAGCAGCGCGTCCGCGACGTAAGCGCCGGCCGGCCCGACCAGATTATGCGTGGTGGCTGCGCCAACCGAGTTAATAGAATTGTCGTTCGGGTTGAAGAAGACGAGGCACAATAATAGCAGCGCGCCCAGCGCGAAGAGCGCGATGGCGACGATCTCGTTGAGCCGTGTGTTGCGCGGCGCGAGCTGCTTCGCCCGCGCGTCTGCCTGTGTGATGGCCATAAAACTGTCCCTCAGTCCGGGAAAACGAATCAGTCTGCGCTAACCCTATGCCGCTCGCTGGGCGAGCAGATAGGCTTTGATGAAATCGTCTATGTCACCGGCCAGCACCGCGTCAACATCTCCACGCTCAAGTTTGGTGCGCGTGTCCTTAACGAGCCGGTAGGGCGCCAGCACGTAGTTTCTGATCTGCGAGCCGAACGAGATGTCGGCCTTGTTCGCTTCGAGCGCGCTGGTCTCGGCGCGGCGCTTTTCCAGTTCGAGTTCGTAGAGGCGTGCGCGCAAGACTTGCATGGCGACAGCGCGATTCTGATGTTGCGAGCGTTGGTTCTGACACTGGACGACGATGTTCGTGGGCAGGTGCGTGATGCGCACGGCCGAATCGGTCGTGTTGATGTGCTGTCCGCCCGCGCCGGTCGCGCGATAAGTATCGACGCGCAAGTCTTTATCGTTGATCTCAACCTCGATGTTCTCGTCGATCTCAGGATAGACGAAGAGCGAAGCGAACGACGTGTGTCGCCGCGCCGCCTGATCGAACGGCGAGATGCGCACGAGCCGATGCACGCCCGCTTCGGCGGACAAGAGACCGTAAGCGTATTCGCCTTCGACGCGGAACGTGACGCTCTTGAGGCCGGCTTCTTCGCCCGGTTGGTAGTCGATCACTTCGGTCTTGAAGCCGCGCCGCTCGGCCCACTTCAGATACAAGCGCAGGAGCATCTCGGCCCAGTCCTGCGACTCCGTGCCGCCCGCGCCAGGATGAATGGTGCAGATGGCATGCAAGGCGTCGTTGTCGCCGGAGAGCAGCATTTCGGTCTCGGCCGCGCCGATCTCTTGTTCAAGTCGGGCGAGCAGTTGGCGCAACTCGCCGAGACTCGCTTCGTCTTCCTCCGCGAATTCAAAGAGCACGCCCGCGTCCGCAATCTCGGACTCGAACTGGCGGTGGCGCGTGACAACTTTCTCCACGCGGCTGCGCTGCTGCAACAATTTCTGCGCCGCCTCTTGATCCTGCCAGAAATCTGGCGCAGAAGCTTGCGTCTCAATGCGCGCTAATTCATCTTGCTTCGCCGCGACATCAAAGAAACCTCCCGAGTTGCTCGACGCGCGTGCGCAGGTCGTCATAGCTTGCGCGCAACTCTTGGGTTGATAAAGTCTCGATCATTTGTATCCTCTGTAGCAAAGGTTAAGTGATGACAATGCTATTTGAGTGACTTACGCCGCGTAAGCCACAGTCCCGCCGTGCAAAGTAAGGCGAAGTAAACAGTCCAAGTCAGCCAGCCTTCGTTGAGATCGAAATAATAAAGCACTGCACCAAACAGCGTCACGGAGATCGTTAGCACACCTATGACTAGCGAGCCGGTGCTGGCGTGGAAAAGTATCTTCGTGCTAGTCGAATTACGATTCATTTAATTCTTCAATTGCCGTTGGCCTTTGAATGTTAGCAGCAAAGATAATCCAGTGAACATGGTGCAGAGCGCGACGAATAGATCGCCGTGCTGCGTGTAGAAAGTCTGGCTGTCAATTGAGCGCGCCACCATCCATGTGCGCACGGCCGGCTCAAAACTGTTCGTTGTGTCCTCAATCTTGCCGCGCGGTGTAATGTATGCGCTGATGCCTGTGTTCGTCACCCGCAGGATGGGACGCCTGTTTTCAACCGCGCGAAAGATCGCGTTCGCTAAATGTTGGCGCATGACCGGCGTGCGCCCCAAGTAGCCGTCGTTCGAGATGTTGATCAGCACGTCCGCGCCTGCACGTGTGAACGTGCGCGCGATGGACGGGAACGCGGACTCGAAACAGATGAACACCCCGCCGCGTGCTGTGCCGATGGATAGCAATGGATACTTCGTGCCCGGCGTGAAATCGCCCACCACGCCGCTCAACAGCCACGCGCCGGGAAACCAGCGCGGCAACGGCACATATTCGCCAAACGGCAGCAGGCGAATCTTATCATACTGCGCCGCGAGCCGGCCCCCTGCGTCTATCAACACCGCCGCATTGTACGCGCCGCCCGCCGGCGCCGGCTCAAGCGAATTGAACAGCACGGCCGTTTGATGTGTCAGCGCGAACTCGCTCACGAGCGCACGGAACTCCGCATCGCGCGCGTAACTAAAATTCATCGGCGACTCGGGCCAGACGACGACGCGCGGCGTCGCCGCCCACGCGCCGGCAAGTTGTGGAGCAAGGCCATCGGTTGGCGCACGTTCACGTTCATGCGCTTGCGTCTCATCCCACTGGCGCAATGCGTCCGCGCTCAGCGAGAGATGCCGCGCGATGAGTGCGGCGGTCTCTTCCGGCATGCGGTCGAAGTTCACCGCGACGTTCGGCTGTACGGCGATGACGACGGCGGACGGTAGCTCTGCGCCGCTCGTGTGCGGGCCGCGCGTTGCGATGAAGAGCGGCAGCGTGATGATAAGTGCGACGACGAAAAAGACAAGCAGCGCGGTCAACGCAGCGCGCGCATTGCGCCGCACGAGCGCGTAGGCGAGCGCAGCGTTCGTGGCTACGAGCAGAAAGCCGACGGCATAGACGCCGCCCCAGCGCGCGGTCTGTATGAGCGCGGGCTGATATGCCTGCGAGTAGCCGATGGCGTTCCATAGTTGACCGGTCGCACCGAGCCGTGCCCATTCGAGCGCGACCCACAGGGGCGGCGCGATCAATAGTGCGCGTGTGCCCCAACGCGCACACAGACGCGCGAGCGCAGTCGCGAACAAGGCCGGAAACAGACCGACGATCAATGCGCCGGGCGCGAGTAAAGGGAAGGCAAGGGCGGCGGGGATACCACCGTAGTGGATCATCGAGTGTGTGAGCCACCAACACGAGGCGTAGAAGAAGAGGGTACCGGTCGTCCAGCCGAGCAGAAAGCTTGGCCGTGCGCGTGGGCGGCGCGCGATATTGACGAGCAATGGTGTGAGACCGATCCATGCGAGCGGCCAGAGATCGAAATCCGGAAAAGCGAGGGCGAGCAGCAGCGCGGACAACACGGCGGACGCGAACTCGACGCGCGTCGGCGCGGCAGTGCGCGCCAGTGCCCGAAGCCGTGAGCGACGGCGCACGCTTGACGCATCGAGTGGCACTGCATCCGGCACGGGGCGGAGTTTAACAGAGGCGGCGCGCGTGCGTCATCGCGCTGCGGACAAACGCGACGCGGTGCGGCCGTTTGCTACAGGAAAATATTTTTCGCGCAGCAGTGGGCGCTCACCAAAATGCGTCGAGCGCTAGACGATTTAAGGCAGAAGCGCGGAAAAATGTCACCCGCCGCGCGACAATAATTGTCACCTTGACCGGCTCTAGTCAGTCAGACAGCGCGATTTCATAATAGGCGCACGAACTCATCATGTGCCTGACTTGTTGTGCACATAAGCCGGACGAAGAATAAATGGGCCCCAAAAAAGCGGGAGAACCCGGAAGGTCACCGGGTTCTGGAAAGATGTGATTTAAGTAGGGTCGCTCGGCGGGCGGCTGGCGTAGCGGCAGGCCACGCTCAGAGAAGTGATGGCGGCGGGGTCACGGTTTAACTTCCTCCGTGCTTGCCGCAGTCACTTAAAGCACTCTGCGTGCCACAGGAAGATGATTTCTGGAAATTAGGAGCGAATCAATTGGCCGGTGCGACCGTGGCGGCGGGTTGCATGCCTTCAGCATGTGCTTTATCGGCAGCGACCGTCCAGCGGCCGACCATGATGCCGAACGCGAAAAAGGCCGCCGCGATGAGCAGCATGAGCAGCAGGATAATCGCCGGTCGGCGCTCGTCGCGCCGAAATTCTTCGAGCGCCGAATAGCGCACATCGTCCGCTTCGTCCTGCGACATCATGGGCATGAGAGAATGTTGCCCGGCTTAGCCCGCGCTTAACTTTCCGCTTCGACTTCCAGCACGACCCCGCGCACACCGACGACGCGCACGCGCCCGCGCGCGATCTCGTCGCCGTTCGCCGCGCACGCACGCCACAACTCGCCGTCCACCAGCACCGCGCCCTCCGGTCGCAGCGCCGCGACGATTGAGCCAACCCGACCCGTTAGATCAAGCTCGCCTGTCGCGCCTTTCTTGTGTCGCGATAGCGTTATCACCAGCACCAGCACGCCGAGTAATACAGCGCCGACGAGCGCGAGCGGGATAATCACTGCGGGCGAGAGCATATCAAAATAATGATGAGGGATGAAGGTTGCAGGACAACAGTTAAGGGCCGCTTGATCACTCAAGCTACCCTCCCGCATCTTTCATTTCGCGCTCATGTCAACCTGCCGTTGCAAGGCGATGGCCTCTTGATTGTTGGGGTCGAGTTGAATGGCGGCGCGTGCGTGCGTCAACGCCTGCGCGCGATCACCCTTCTCAAGGAAGATGCGCCCCAAAAGGATGTGCGCGTCGATCAGTTTCTGCTCAGACCAGAAGAGGGCGGTCTTCAGCGTGGCGACGGCGCGCTGGAGGTCGCCGCGCCGCAGGTAAATGCGCCCGATCAGCAGGTGCGCTTCAGCGTTCATCGGTTCAACCATCAGCGTGCGGTTGAGTTGGGACAGCGCATCGTCGTCGTTGCCCGCTTGATAAAGCTCCTTGGCCTTGGCGAGCAAATCCTGCACGGTCGTGTCGGCCGGCGCGTCGCTGCCGACGGGCGGCATCACCACCGCGATGTAATCGGGACGATCAAACTTCTCGTTCAAACGCAACGGCACTTCCGCGAGCGTCTGCGTCTTCTGCCATTCGGTCTGCGCCTTCGCGTAATTTGCGAGATAGCGCCGTGCTTCGTTATCGGCATTCGTGGCCGGCTCGGTCTGGCCCGCGCGCTCAAGTGACTTGGCGAAGACGAACAGAGCCTCGCCGTCGCGCGGTTTCAGCGTGAGCATGGCGCGGAGTTGATCCGCCGCCTCAGCGAACTTGCCGGCGAGGAAGAGCGCGTAGGCATAGTTGTAGCGCACGGCCGGATCATCGGGCGCGGTGTCGCGTGCGCGTTCCAGAAACGTGAGCGCATCCTTCAACAGTCGCTCGCGCTCGGCCGGCGCTTTTTCGGCGCGGGCGGCCTGCGCCGAAAGCGCGCCCGCGTTGTTGTAGATGCCCGTGAGCGGCACGTCGGACGTGAGCGGCGCGAGTAGGCCTAATGCGTTCGGCAGATCGTGCATGCGCCAGTAAGCGAGCGCGGCGTAGAAACTCGCCTCGGCGTAGTGCGGGTCTTTCCTTTGTAGCTTCGTGTAGAACTCCGCCGCCTTCTTCCAGTCTTCCTGCCGATAGTAGAGATTGCCCAACTCGAAGGCGGCCGCCGGATAGACCGCGCCCGCGTTCACCTTCTCGTACTCCTTGAGCGCGTTCTGCAAATAGTTGGAACGCTTCTCGCGGTCTTCGGTCATGATGCCCTTCGCCAGACTTTCGAGCGCACGGGGCGGGACTTTCTTCGCCTGTTCCAAAATTTTGTTCAGCGAAAAGGGCAGAGCCTTGTCGCGCTGATACAACACTTGATAGGCGAGCGTGCCTTCCATCTGTTGCAAATTGGTTAGCGCGTCGCCGAAGTCGAACGGCCGCCAACCCCAACGCCCGTCGGACATCACATCGCCCGCGAGCCGGCCTTCGTTGACGCGCACGACGCGCACCGTACCGCGTATGTCCGGCAGCGCTTTCGCATCCTGCTTCATGGTCACGTCATACGAGCCAAGCACGACGAGCGTAGCCTTCGCCTCCTGCGCGAGCTTGATCGCGGTCGCGCGCGAGGGCACGGACGAGAGCGGCAGCCGTAGTCGCTGGAAGAGCAACTCGCGCTCGTCGGTCGAGACGACGGCGAGACCGGGCACGTTCAACAACTCGGTCAGCGCATCCGCGAAACTCGCGCCGATCCAGTTGAACTCGGCCCGGTTCGACTGATTCTCAAACGGCAACACGATCACGACATCATTGCCGCGCGCCGTCTGCGCACGGGCCTGCGGCGGCGCAACGAAACACAAGCTGGCGAGAGCGATGATAGTTAAGCTAAACGCGCGTCTGAGCATAATGTGCATCACCTACCTGTCGAAAAAACTCAGAGGCCGGCGGCGCTTCATCGAACTACTTAAGCGCGGCGGCCTCTCTTCCACTATCGCTTGAGCCGTCGCTGGGCGGCACACGGCGTGAAAGTCCGTGCAAGGCCCATTGTACGGGTCAGCATCAGGTCGCACAAGTTAGTATATCCTCTGCCTTCTCAAGCAGATAGGCATAGATGCGTTTAGCATCTGTTGGGATGCTTTAATTTAGCGGAATTCCCAAGCCGCCGGTTGATGATATAGTTAAAGTTAATTTTGCACGAGCTTACACAGAGGTCACGGCTTTGTGCCGGCAGGCAGGGAGCTATAGGGGAATTGCGTGCCTTGGTGAGCCTGCGCGTTCTGCTACGCAGCCACCTTGCTATTGCAGAAATGGCTCATTGGTGTGTTTATGTTCAAGAGTGCGCGAATCATTTTCATTTTCCTACTTACTCATGCGTTTTTACTCGTCTCAGCACATGGGCAAGAGTCTCGCTACGGCGGCAGCGTCGTCGTCGCCATCTCGTCAGACCCCGGCGGACTTAACCCCGCCATCACGACGCAGGGCGGTGTGCATCTCATCTGCGGCTCGATCTTCAGTGGGCTAGTGGCGCACGACTTCAAGTTGAATCCTGTGCCCGACCTGGCCGAACGCTGGGAGGTCTCGCGCGACGGGCGGGCGTACACTTTCCACCTCGCGCCCACCGCAGTTTTCCACGACGGCGTGCCCGTCACCTCGGCAGACGTGCGCTTTACGTTCGAGCAACTGTTGTTGAAGTACCACTCGCGCACACGCAGTTCGATAGGCGACAATCTGCGCCGCATCACCACGCCCGACTCGCACACCGTCGTCTTTGAGTTCGACCGACCATACGCCGCCTTTCTCCAACTCGTTGACGTAACCAACGCGCCCGTGCTGCCGAAGCACTTATACGAAAACACCGATCCGCTCACGAACCCGCATAACACGAATCCCGTCGGCAGCGGGCCGTTCAAGTTTCAGGCGTGGCTGAAGGGCGATCACCTGACGCTGGTGCGCAACGAACGGTATTTCAAACAGGGCAAACCGTATCTGGATCGCATCGTGTACAAGGTCATGCCGAGCGGCGCGCTGGCCACCATCGCGTTTGAGCGCGGCGAGGTGGATTATTTATTAGGCGCGTCGCCGCTCGACTTGGCGCGGCTGAAGAGCACGCCCGGTGTCGTCGTCACCGACAAAGGCCGCGAAGGCTATGCCACCGTCGAGACGCTCGTTCCGAACCTCACACGAGCGCCGCTCTCTGACTTGCGCGTCAGGCAAGCGATGGCGCACGCGCTTGATAAGGACTTCTTAGTGGCAAAGGTTTTGTTTGGGCAGGGCGTTGCCGCCACCGGGCCGGTGTCACACAGTCTCGGTTGGGCGTATAACCCAAACGTGGCCAAGTATGAGCATAACGTCGCCCGTGCCAACCAACTGCTCGACGAAGCCGGCTACAAGCGCGCTGCTGAGGGGATACGGTTTCATCTGAGGTTTGTCCACGCATCCTCTTACGCGAAGGTGGCCGAAGCTGTCCGCGATCAGTTGCGCGAGGTGGGCATCGCGGTTGACCTGCAACTGATGGAGTTCGCCGCGGCGGTTGACGCCGTCTATATCAAAAAGGATTTCGATCTGGGTTTCGCCTCTTTCGAGAACGGCCCCGATCCGGACATCGGCGTTAAGCGCACGGTCGTCTCATCAAACATCGGGCCGATCCCTTTTTCTAACGGCGCGGGCTATCGCAACCCAAGAGTTGACGAACTGTTCGCGCGCGCGGCCGCCGAGTTGGACAGACAGAAGCGCACTGCCTATTACTTCGAGGCGCAGGACATCCTCGTCAAAGACGTGCCGTACTTCTGGCTGTACGAACCGAACTCCGGTGCCGCTTACAAGTCCGGGTTGCAGGGGATGTACCTGTGGAGCGCGAAAGCCAACGTCTACTTCGCGCAAGACGCGTGGTGGGCGGCTGACGAACACCGTCGCCACGCGGCGTCAGACTCTTTCCCGCGGCGTAGTCTCTATCTGCTACTCGCCTTTGTTATGTTCCTTGCCCTTGGGACGGGCGTGCTCCTCTGGCAAAAAAGAAAGCGGATGCATTGAGCTGTTCGCCAAAAATTTGATAATGGCGAAAGAACATTCAACATGCGACTTATGGCGCTGCCGGCCTTTTGCCGTGGGCTTTCGCTTTATTGGTGGCCACGGTAAATTACATGGTCTATGGTTAATGCAGAACATCTGACTTGAGAGGTTATTGATAATGTTAGAGCTGGGAAAAAGTATTGAGCGCACAATCAAGCCGGGCGCGTGGCGCGCTATGCTCACTCTCGCCGTGAGCGCGTTCGTCATGGCCGGCGCTGCGGAGTTGATGATGCGCGCACCGCACGCCTTAGTTGTGGCTGCGCCCAAGGCTGAGACACAGTCCGAGCGCGTGCTGTTGGCGATAGAAGGGATGCATTGCGACAGTTGCGCCACCGGCATCAAGGCCATGTTAAAGCGCACCGCAGGTGTAATCACGGTCGACGTGAGTTACGAGCGTAAAGAAGCGGTCGTCGAATATGATCCGGGGCGCACTACACGAGAGAAGCTCGTGCAGGTCATCGTGAATATGGGTTATAAGGCGAGCGTTAAAAGTTAGCGCCGGCAGTCATAGCATTTGCGCCAGGCGCGCGAAGTAAATGGCCAGTACCACGAGCGCGACCCCGCTCACAATCTCAGCGATACGCCGCGCACGCCCGATGCGCGCGAGCCCCGCGCCCACCGCGCCGGCAAATAAGCCCAACAGCAGAAACGGCACGCCGCGCCCGATAGCATACGAGAGCGAGAGTGCCGCGCCATACGCCGGCCGGCCGATGGCGGCGGCAACCGTGAGCAACAGCAACAGAGGCCCGGCGGACGTGATGATGGTGGCCACGCTGTAACAGAGGCCGTACAGGAACGCGCCGATGATGCCGCCGCGTTTGCCGACTTCCGGGTCGGGGAAGCGGCGGCGCACGGCCGGGCCGCAAATCGCGATCAATCCCGCTGCCAACGAGAACACGGCTGTCCCGACGGCAAAGGCCGCGCTCCAGCGTGCGAGCAAGCGACCGAGCAAGGCGGCGGCCGTGCCGAGCACGAGCAGACTGAGCACAACACCGAAGAAGAAGGCGAAGGAGATCAGCATACCCCGCCGTCGCCGTCGCTCCTCCGGTGCGCCCTCAACCTGCGCGCCGACATAGCTGATGACCCCTACGCCCGCAGGGAACGTGCAGGGTCAAGTGCTGGTCGAGAGCGCGCCACCCACGGCCGCGACGAGCAGCGCGATGAACGGGTACTGCGCGACCGAAGCCGACACGCTCTCAATGTAATCAAACGGATTCATCTAAGACAGCCGCACGCCCAGACCGCCGGCTCTGAGCGTAGCTTCCTCCGCGCCCCGACCGGCGCAGCAATCGGCCAGTTTCCCGTCAATGACCACGGCCGGGACAGTGCGTATGCCGTACTGCTTGGCTCTCGCCGCCACATCATCCCGGCGCATGTCCAGGACTTCCACCTCGCACGACTCGCAGGCGATCTGATTGACCAGTTTAACGGTCTCCTCGCACGCCGCACAGCCGGCACTAAAGACTTCGATTTTACGTTTCTGATTAGTAGCCATTACATGTTCTCCTTACTCTACGTTTAGACTTTCAAGAATCGGACATTCACTGATCGCTCCGTCGCCGCAGCAAGTGGCGGTCAATCGGGTCAAAGCCTGCTGCATGGCCCGCAGGGTCTGTACTTTCTCCTCGATGTCGGCAATCTTGGCTTCTGCCCGTTTGCGCACGTCCGCGCTGGTCGTGCCGGGTGTGACGCGCAGGGCAAGCAACTCTTTGATCTCTTTCAACGAGAAGCCCAGTTCCTGTGCCCGCTTGATGAAACGAACGCGCCGCACCTCGGCTAACGAAAATAACCGATAACCTGCTGCCGAGCGCGGCGGCTTTGGCAGCAACCCTTGCCGTTCGTAGTAACGAATGGTTTCCAAATTCACCGCGCTACGTTTCGCCAGTTCGCTGCTGGTTATGCTGTCCGCCGTGTTCTTCATCTCAGTGAGAGCTTACACCCTGTACCCAAGTACGGAGTCAAGCGCCTAAAGCCAGTGCTGGTGAAGCAAGTGGAATTAGGCATTATTACGCGCTGGAAGAAGCCAAACGTCAGATAATTTTACTGAGACCTTCTCTCCGCGATTTAGGGTCAAGCGCGCGGTTGAGGGCGTCGCCGACGGCATTGAGCGCGAGGACGAGCAGCGAGATGGCCAGCGCCGGGAAGAAGATGATCCACCATGCATCGCGGATGAAGTGCTCGCCGTTGTGCAGCATGTAGCCCCAACTGATGTACCTGCTGTCGCCGAGACCGATAAATTCCAACCCCGCTTCGACAAGTATTACCCCGCCCACCATTAGCACGACGTTGGTCACGATGAGCGGCAAGGCATTCGGCATGATGTCGTGAAATAGTATGCGCGCGGGACTCGCGCCCATGGCGCGGGCGGCTTCGACAAAACTTCGCTCCTTGAGTGACATGACTTCCGCCCGCACGAGTCGCGCCGTATGCGGCCAGTAGGTGACGCTCAGCACAGCGATCAGCGTGAACATGGTCGAGCCGAAGAGCGCGGCGGTGATGAGGGCCAGAAAGAATCTGGGCGGGATCATGAAAAGCTCCGTGAGCCGCATCAACAGATCGTCAACGAGTCCACCCGCATAGCCCGCCGTCGCGCCAATCAACACGCCGAGCAAACTGCTCAACAGAGCCACGGTGACGCCTATCGAGATTGATATACGCGCGCCATGCACGACCCCACTGAACACGTCGCGGCCGAGATCGTCCGTGCCGCACAGGAACTGCGCGGAGGGCGGGCGGAGACTTGCGGCCGAAGTCTGCTGCGGATCGCGCGGCGCGATCTGCGCGGCAAACAGGGCAGCACAGAGAAAGAGCAGCAGTAGGATAACGCCGGCCACTGCCGTCCGGCTGCGCCTGAAGCTGTGCCAGATGACCCAACTCTCCGGCGCGCGTAAGTTGATCGTCTCGCGCCTCATTTGCTTGTTCGTCCATAGTTGATGCGCGGATCGAGCGCGGCATAGATCAGATCGATCATGAAATTCAACACGACGACGCTGATCGAGATCATGAGAAACAGCCCCAGCAAGACCGGGTAATCACGCATGGCGAGCGCATCGATCATTAGCCGGCCGAGACCCGGCCACGCGAACACCGTCTCGACCAACACCGCGCCGCTCAGCAGCATGCCGAAGTCGTGGCCGACGACCGTGACAATCGGCAACAGCGCGTTCCGCAACGCGTGCCCGTACAGCACACGGCGCTCCGGCAAGCCCTTAGCGCGGGCTGCGGTGATGAAGTTCTCGCCCAGCACGCCCAGCATCGCCGTGCGCGTCAGGCGCATGATCTGTGCGAGGTAGACGATGGCGAGCGACACGACCGGCAAGACGAGATGCGCGAGCACGTCGAGACCGTAAGCCGCGCCCGTCAACTCCTGTTGCGCGGAAGACATATTTTGCACGGGGAAGAGACCGAGGCGGAGCGCGAAGACGATGAGCAGCAGATGGCCGATGGAGAAGGAAGGGACGGAGTAGCCCACCAGCGCGAAGGTGTTGATCGCGCCATCTGTCAGCGAATTCTCTCTGCGCGCGGCCTCGACGCCGAGCGCCACACCGCCGACCGACGAGAGAGATACAGCGCTGAGCGTTAACAGGAGCGTCGCTGGAACACGCGCGAGGATGACGGCGCTGACCGGCTGCTGGTAGCCGAGCGAGTAGCCGAAGTCGCCGCGCAGCACGCGCGCTAGATAAATCCAGAGTTGCGTTGCGAGCGGGCGGTCGAGACCGAATTGCGCGCGGATGAACTCGTAGTATTTTTCGTCGCCGCTCTGACCGGCGAGGATATGCACAGGGTCGCCCGGCGCGAGATGAATCAGCAGGAAGTTGATGATGATGAGCGTGAGGATTAAGAGCGCCGATTGCACGGCACGCTTGATGAGCAGGCGGCCGGATAAGCGTGCGATTAACCGGCGGCGCAATCTCATAATGTCTCTTGCTGACTCAGGCGCGCGACCAGCGCTGCTATGCGTTGGACGGCCAACTGCACCGCGGCCCGCACCGGCGCGCTCAGTTCAGCCCCCAACTCATCGAAGCCCGCCGGCTGGCAACCGACGACGAATACTTGCGGCGGTAACACGCTCAACGCCTTGGCCAGAATTAAGACTTTTGACGGCTCCGTGTAATGAGCATCGGCTAACGAAGCGTGTAGCGCGGCAGGATCAAGGAGGGCAGGATCGGCAATGTCAGGCTCGATAACATAAATCGTGCCCGGCGCGCCGCCCCGCTCGACGGCGTCCGCGATGATGAGCGCGTCGTAGCCGTCCATCAACTCCTGTACGAGCGGGATGCCGGCTATCCCAGCCTCGAATAGTGTGACGGTAGCAGGAAGGTTACGGTTGCGGGCGAGCGCCTGCGCTACTTCGACGCCGAAGCCGTCATCGCCCCGCAGCACATTTCCGACACCGGCGATCAGGATTCTCATCACAACTGCGGATTGTAGATTGCGCCCTGCGGATTCACAATTCCCTTTTGCGCACGCTTCGATAAATCGAAGTGAGTATTAACTCTTTTCATGTAACAGCGCCGGGAGTATGATGAGCGCGAACCCACAGCTTCAATTAAACGGTTTCCTTGAACTAGGAGTCAGTCTATGAAGATTGCGGTCAGTGGTAAAGGCGGTTCCGGCAAAACTACCATCTCGGCGACGCTCACACGCCTGTTGGCCCGGCGCGGTCTGCCCGTGCTCGCGATTGACGGCGACCCGAATCCTAATCTCTTACAGGCTCTGGGCGTCGGCCCCGGCGTGGAGATCGAGTCAATACCGCGCAGCATCGTCGAGCGGCGCGAGGACGAGACGGGCGCGACCCGACATGTGCTGACGAGACCGGTGGCCGAGATCATCAGCCAGTACGGGCTGAAGGCCCCCGACGGTGTGACGGTGCTGGTCGGCACGCGCGTCGATCACGCGGGCGCGGGTTGACTCTGCGGCGCACACGCTGCCGTGCGCAGCCTCGTCGGTGAGATCGTCAACAGTACAGAGAGCGTGACCGTGATGGACATGGAGGCTTCTATCGAACATCTGAGCCGGGGCACGCTCAGATACGTTGACGCGCTGCTCGTCGTCCTTGAGCCTTACTATCGTTCGATGGAGACCGCCGGACGAACTGTGCCGCTCGCGCGCGAACTAGGGCTAAAGCGCATCTACGGCATCGGCAACAAACTCCGCAGTCCGCAGGACGAGGAAGCCGTCCGGGCATATTGCCGTAAGCACGATTTACAACTAATAGCTGGCATTCCTTTCGATGAGAACGTAACCGAGGCTGACAGGACGGGGCGCGCGGTGATTGATTACGATGTGACTGCTCCCATCGTCGCAGAGCTGTCGCGCGTGGCAGATTTTCTCCTACATGAATTCGCAAGCAACGCCGTTGAAGCAGGAGGGAAATAGGATGTTCGAGCACATGGACACGATGACGATCTGGACTTACTCGCTCGTCGCGGGCGCGGTGGTGATCGTCATCGTCGCGGTTTTGCTTATCATGCTCATCGCGGCGGCCAACCGCGTGAACAAGAACGCGAGCAACATCTGGGACGCGGGCAAACAGATCGCGGGCAACACCGTCTCGATCTGGATGCTGAACGTGACCAACCGGGTCGCGGGGCAGATTCTGGAGACCGCGCAGTCGATCAACACGCGCGCGGAATCAATTGACAACACGATAGCGGCGCTCGGCAATGCGCTCGCGCCGAAGAGGTGACGGGATGCGACTACTTACGTGGCTGACTGTCATCTACGCCGTCGTGCTGGTGCTGGCGCTGGCCGTGAGCCTGATTACGATCTGCTTCTACCTCTGGCGCATCGGCAGCGCGCTCGCCGAAGTTAAGCGCGGGCTGATTCAGGCGCGGGAGAACACCGCGCCTTTGCAGGGGCATCTGGAATTCATCAACGGCGGGTTGACAAGCGTCGGGGATGGGTTGCAGTCGGTTGACGGGCATCTCTCCGGGGTGGACGAGAGCTTGAACGCAGTCGCGGCGCATCTCGGCATCGGTGAGATGGTGTGACTGCTCTCGACTCGGAGTCGCCCCGTCATTTGAAAGGCGAGTGAACTATGGACACTGCGATCATCATCGTCTGGTCGGCGACCTTAATCGTCGCGCTCATCCTGACGCTGTTTATTTTGAAACTCGTGTTCCTGATCGTGCGGACAGAGAGAGACATCCTGCAACTCGCGTCCACTACGCTCACTGCGGCGCAGGGCATCGTGCGCAACACCGCTCTGATCTCGGGGTTGGAAACGACGAGGGGCGTGGCCGGGAAGATTCTGGCTGTTGCCGGCGCGATTGATGCGGGGTCGGCTTCGATTGAACAGAAGCTGGGTGCGGTCGGGGCCGCGCTCGTCGGGAGGAGGTCGTAAGATGATATTGCTGTTAACGATCCTGACGGCGCTGCTCGCCGCGAGTTTGCTGATCGCGCTCGTCGTGTCTCTCTTTCTGATTTTGCGCACGCTCCAATCGGTGCGAAAGTATATCGAGAAGATCAACTGGGGCGTGCGCGCGATTGAGAAAGAGACGGAGATGCTCGGCGGGGTGGAGACGCTCAACGGGGGCTTGACGGCGCTCGCGGGCGGGCTGGAATCCGTCGCGGCGCACTTCACCAACGTGGACGCAAACGTGGGTACGGTGGGCGAAGCGTTGCTGCGTGGATGAGCATCGCTGGCACAGCATGGGGAGAGGGAAATTTAATGGGCGAGATTCCTGAGAAACACGGCGGCGAGGCTGGTAGTCATAAGCAGCGTATTTCATCGACGACCAGCCTGCCGGATCAAGTTGGCAACGTCGGGCGACGCACGTCGGAAGAATTGATCGAAGACATACACGAGTCGCAGGGCAAGACCATGCTTAGTCTCGGCCCGTTAGAGAAGGTCTACGTCTTCTGGCTCGCCGGGATGAGTTGCGACGGCTGCACCGTCTCTGTGAGCGGCGCGACCGAACCGGCGCTCGAAGATTTGCTGACCGGCTCCATTCCGGGCGTGCCGCTCGTCATCCTGCACCACTACGTGCTGCAACTCGAAGCTGGCGACCATTACATCCAATCGCTGTTGATGGCCGAGCGGGGGGAACTCGACGGCCCTTACGTCATTGCTTACGAAGGCTCGATCCCCGACGAGAATTTGACCGCCGGCGGCGAGCCGTTCGCCGGTGAAGGCTCGCTGCCCCTCTGGGCACCGAGCAATCAGCGCCGGCGCGTCTCGACCGCCGAGTGGATCAAGCGGCTCTCGCCGGGCGCGGCGGCCGTTATCGCCGTTGGCACGTGCGCGACGTGGGGCGGCATCCCCGCGGCCTACGGCAACATCACCGGCTCAATGAGCGTGATGGATTGGCTCGGCAAAGATTACCGCTCCGCTCTCGGCTTGCCCGTCATCAACATTCCGGGCTGCGCCCCCGTCGGCGACAACTTCACCGACGCGGTGCAGGCGATTCTCCTCTTCCTGCAAGGTCTCGGCCCCCTACCTGAGTTCGACGAGCTGGGTCGCCCGGCGTGGCAGTTCTCCGAGACGGTACATACCCACTGCGTGCGCGCCGGCTTCTACGAGGAAGGGAGTTTCGCGAAAGAGTACGGCGACAAGGAGTGTCTAGTGGAGATCGGCTGCTGGGGGCCGGTCGTCAACTGCAACATCACGGAGAAGGGCGCTATCGCGCACATGGGCGGGTGCATGAACTCCGGTGCGCCTTGCATCGGCTGCACGATGCCCGGCTTCCCCGACAAGTTCTCGCCCTTCTACAAGTCGCCGCCGGGATCGCTCGTGTCGAGCAACGCCTCGCGCCTGCTCGGCTCGATCATCCGTCCGCTGCGGCGCATCAGCCAGCGCGAGCGCAACCGCGAAATACGCTGGCACGACACGGTGCCGAGCGGGTGGGCGATGGAGAAGGGCAACACTTCGCTCACGCACAGGATTCTCGAAGTCTTCTACGAGGCGATGCAGTTTCAAGGTGCGAAGCGTCCCGAACGAAATCCGCAGGTGAAGTTCCCCCTGGGACACCGGAGCCTTCCCGGTCGTGTCTATGGTGACAGTGATTATCAGGTGCTGCCCGAAGATCGGGCGAAGGAAGCGGCGAAGAGAGTTTGAGCACTTGTTGACGGGAGGGAAAATGGCTGGAGTGAAACTAATCGTGATGTACCCTCGCCCGGATGATCTCGAAGCCTTCGAGAAAGCCTATCAAGACGAGCATGTGCCGATGGCCATTGAAAAGCTGGCAGGCAAGACCAAATTCATAGCGACGAAGGTGTTCGGCTCCCCACAGGGCGAGCCTGCATTTCACCGGATCGCGGAAATCCACTTTCCGTCAATGGCAGCCCTCGAAGCCTGTGCCGCTTCCGCCGGCGGGCAGGAGACGTTAGCGCACGCCACTTCAATTTCCACCGGCGGGCCGCCGGTTCTCTTGGTCGCCGAGGAAGAAACTTTTAACTTCTGAGACAGGCTGTCGCTTTCCATAACCGTGTCGCGTGATGAGCGGTTTCATTCTGAGACAGGCAGACCTTAAGTTAACGCGAGAACAGGTGGCAACGGAGACTTCCTATAAATGTGCTTCAAGAATCTTCCAGTTGAATTCGACGCGCAGGGTAACGCGCACCTCAAAGGCGGGATGGTTGACCCTTACGCCTACAAACCGCGTGAGATCAAGCGTGACAAGCTAGAAGAACTGCTCGCGCGCAACGGGCACATCAAGGATGTCAGCATCTCGCCGGTGACGCGCGTGGCGGGCGCGCTCTCGTTCCACGCCGTGGCCGATTTGCAGGAGCGCAAGTTCCTCGACGCCAACTCGATTGCGACCATCTTTCGCGGCTACGAAGTGATCCTGAAGGGGCGCGACCCGCGGGACGCCATCTATATTTCGAGTCGCGCCTGCGGCGTCTGCGGCGGCGTCCACTCGACCGCCGCTTGCGAGGCCATCGAGATGGCCTTCGGGATTTCGCCGCCGCCGCTCGGTACGGTGCTGCGCAATCTCGCGCTCGCGCTCGATTTTCTGTACGACCACCCGCTCCATCTCTTCCTGCTCGCCGGCCCGGACTACTCGCAGGTCGTCGTCGAAGCGACCACCCCGGCGATGTGGGAGAAGGCGAAGGTGACGGAAGCAGCGAACGCCGAGGTTCATCAGTTCTAAACTATCGGTGACATCATGAAGGGCTTAAACCCGCTCTCCGGCAAGTTGTATCTCGATGGTCTCAAGATGACGCGCGTACCGCGTGAAGCCTATTCCGTGCTTTTCGGCAAGTACCCGCACCCGCAGACGGTCGTGCCCGGCGGCATGTCCTCGACAGTCACGATCACGGACTTCAACGAGACCTACACGCGGCTCCAGAAGATGATCGACTGGACGAAGCGGATGATCCTGCTATGGGACGATCTCACCGAGTTCTTCTACGACTACAATCCCGAATACAAGCAGGTCGGCGCGCGGGCGGCAAACATGATCGACCTCGGCATGTGGGACGACGAGAACTCTTACGATGCGTCTTACGCGCGGTGCAACGAGTGGGGCGAAGCACGTTGGGCGACACCGGGCGCGGTCATTGACGGCCAACTCGTCACGACGAAGTTGCAGCAGCTCAACCTCGGTCTCGAAGAGTTCGTCGAACACTCTTATTACGAAGACTGGAACCAAAACGGCAAACAGCGGTTTATGACCGACCCGTCGGGCGCGCCGCTCTCGCCGAATCATCCGTGGAATAAAGAGACGCTGCCGAAGCCGTCGAAGGAGAGTTGGAAGGATCGCTACACGTGGGACACCGCGCCGCGCTGGGACAGGCAGGTGGTCGAAGCCGGGGCCTACGCCCGCATCTGGACGACCGCCGCCGCCGGGCTGATGCCGAAGAACCAGTTCATGGAAGCCACCGGCCACAGCCTCAAGTTTCACATGCCGAAGACGATGCTGCGCGAGATGGATTTCGAGTGGAAGATTCCCACGGTGTGGAACGCCTTCGAGCGCAACCGCGCGCGCGCCTACTGCATGGGCTACAACCTGATGGTCGCCTACACGATGGTCTTGAAGGCGTTCGACCTCTTGCGCAAGGGTGAGGACAAAGTCAGCACGAAATTCGAGGTGCCGATGGGCGAGCGCATCGGCGTCGGCTTCTGGGGCGCGGGGCGCGGCTATCTGTCGCACCACCTGACGCTAGATAAGGGCGCAATAACTAACTACCAGATTGTCACGCCGTCCACCTTCAACGCCTCGCCGAAAGATCCGTTCGGCAACCCCGGCCCCTACGAAGAGGCCGTGCTGAACACGCCGATCCTCGAAGACTACGCGCGCCCGGAGGATTTCACGGGCGTGGACATGCTCCGCGCCATCCGCAGCTTCGATCCCTGCATGCCCTGCACCACGCACATCTACGGCGGCGAGCGCGAGATCGTGCGCGAGGTCAACACCTGTGCCTGTTCGGCTGAAGGATAATAACGATGGCAGATTTCGGAATGCGGATTTCGGATTAGCAAGCCAAAGAATGTTTCTGTCTTATGACTCTTCAATCCGAAATCCGCATTCCGCATTCCGAAATCAGTAGGGTGCTGGTTTCGGGCATCGGCTATTCCAACATGAGCGACCTGTCATTCGGGCGCGTGCTGTATGGGGAAATGGCGGAGATGGGTTGGCCCCCGCACGTCCACGTCGAAGACCTCAATTTCGGCCCCGTCATGATCTACCAGTGGCTCGAAGAGTCTCCCGTTAAATACGACAAGGTCGTGCTCGTCAGCGCTGCTAACCGGGGGCGCGAACCGGGCACGCTGGAGGTGTACGCCTGGGACGGGGTGCTGCCCGACAATGCCGGGATACAGGCGTGCGTCGAAGAGGCGATCACCGGGGTCATCAGTTTGGAAAATCTTTTGATCGTCTGCAAGCACTTCGGCGTTCTTCCCGATGACGTGACCATCGTCGAGATCGAGCCGCAGAAAGAGGATTTCGGGTTGGAGTTCAGCCCCGTCGTCGCAGCCCGTGTGGGCGAGGCGATTGAACTCGTTAAGGCTGAAGTGATGAAGGCGAAGCGCGGATGAGCGCGGGCGAGGCTCAGGACTACGATGCGGAAGAACTGCTCGGGCAGTTGAGCGCGCTCGTCGCGGAGCTTGAACAATACCCGGACACGGAAGCGCGCGAGCAAGCTCTGGACATTGTGCAGATCATCCTCAAACTGCACGGGGAGGTGCTGCGCCGCATACTGGCGACTTTCGAGTCGCTGCCGATGAAGAGCGAGATATACTCGCGGATGCTGGGGGATGAGGTCATCCGTGCGATCCTGACCATACACGATCTCCTGCCGGAAGAGTTGGAAACGAGGGTGGCGAGGGCGATTGAAGAGCTGCGCCCCTTTTTAATCGCGCAAGGCTGCGACGTGAAGTTGCTCGGTGTGGACGACGGGCGCGCGCTCCTGCGTTTGATGCGCAACGGCAAAGGCGCTCCGCCGGTGGCGGCGCTGAAACTGGAAATTGAAAAGGTGCTTGATGTGGCCGCGCCCGAACTTCTGGGGATTGACATCGAGGGCGTGGCCGAGCAAGTCGAAGCGACGGCCAAAGCTGCCGCGTTGCTGGGCGCGATGATCGCTCCGCCGCGAAGTGAGGCGGCAGCAGCGTCGCCCGCCAAGTTGGTGCAGATCAAAAGACCGCGCCCCGACACGACGAACGTGAGCGGCACTTGGGTCTCGGTCGTGCGCGCACTGGGGTTCGAGGATGGGCAATTCAAGGTCGTCAATTACGCCGAGATCAACTTGCTGGTCTGTAAACTAGACGGCGAGTTCTACACTTACCGTAACGCCTGCCCCGCCGAGTCGGGGCGCACGCTCGACGACGCGCTGTTCGATAGCCCCGTGCTTACCTGCACCTGTCACGGGTACAGTTACAACTTGAGACGCGCGGGCGCTTGTGTGGAAAAACCCGAGTTGCGACTTCATTCTATGCCATCGAAAGTTGAAGACGACAAGGTGAAGGTGGCTCTTTAATGAGGTGAGGTATTATGCCGGAGCAGGATAAACATAAGGCCGGTGATCCGGTCAACAGCGTCTACTGGCGCGATGAAGTCTTGCAGGTGATGTACTGGATGGCGGGCGAGGGCTTCGGGCAGGAGTTCACCCTTGCCGACCTGCGCAAGTTTCTCAGTGCCGGAGATGATGTCCTGGCGGACAATCTGGAGGAGATGGTGTCTACCGGGCTGCTCAAACGGGTTGGCGACGACAAGTACGCATTAACGGAGCAAGGGAAGCGAGAAGGTGGTCGCCGCTTCGCGGACGAGTTCGAGGAGATGCTCAAGCCGGGCCACTTCGAGTGCGACGAGCCGGACTGTGATTGCCACGACCCCGACTCAATCGAGGGCGCGTGTAAACATTTCTTGCCCGCGCATGAGCCGCACCAGAACTCGTTGAATTGATAAGCTGCGGCGTGTGACCGATGGGAGTCATAGATGGGATTGCCGATCCTAAGCGTGCCCGCAGAGAATGCGTGCGGGTGTATCGACCGCATCGCCGCCGCCGGGCACGAGTGCATCTGCGCCACGACCGGGCTTGTGCAGATCATCGGGCGCAAGTACGCGTTGCGCTTGCTCTTCCTGATCGGGGAGCGCGCGTGTATGCGCTTCGGCGACCTGCGGAGCGAAATGGACGACATGAGTTCGTCAACCCTGACCATCAGGCTCGCCGAACTTGAAGGCGCAGGGCTGATCCGCCGTCAGGAGTTTGCGGAAATACCGCCGCGCGTTGAATACCGGCTGACAAAGGAGGGCGCGGGTGTGCGCAAAAGCCTCTTCGCGCTCTCGCGGTTCGCAACGCGCAAATAGCCACCGGTTTCAAGCTACTGCAAGTATGGATCGAGCGCGTCCCGCAGTCCGTCACCGAGCAGGTTGCACGCCATGACGGCGAGGCTGATCGCCAGGCCCGGGTAGATCATCAGTTGCGGCGCGCTGCGCAAGAATGGTCGCCCGTCGTTGAGCATCGCGCCCCATTCCGGCGTCGGCGGCTGCACACCGAGACCGAGAAAGTTAAGCCCGGAGATGACTAAGAGCAAACCGCCCATTTCCAATGTGGCAAGCACGATGACGGGTGGCAGCACATTCGGGAGCAGGTGACGAATGATGATGCGGGCAGGGGCTGCGCCCATCGCCCGCGCGGCTTCGACGAACGGACGTTCGCGCAAAGAGAGCATCAGCCCGCGCACGATGCGCGCATAAGACGCCCACCATACGCTCACCACTCCGACGAGCACGCTGCCCATACCGACACCGATAAAGCCCGTAATCGCCAGCGCCAAAACGAGCAGCGGAAAGGCGAGCAGCAAGTCCACAAACCGCATGATCACCACATCTGCCCACCCGCCCGCATAGCCGGCAATAGCGCCGACGCTGACGCCAATCAGCAACGCCAGCAACGCCGCCGCCGTCGCCGCCGCCAACGACACACGCGCGCCGTATAGCAAACGGCTCAACAGACAGCGCCCGAGATTATCCGTGCCGAGTGGGAACGTGAGATTCGGTGCTGCGAGTCGCGCATGGAGGTGTTGCGCTGCCGGGTCGTGCGGCGCGAGGAGCGGCGCGGCGAGCGCGAGCGCCACGAGCAGCACGATGATGACCAGCCCCACAACCGCCGCCCGGTCGCGCACCAATCGTCGGAGAACACCCTGCTGCCCGCCGCCCAGCCACGCGGTTGATAACGCCCTGCGCCCCGCCACGTCGAACGAGTCGCGGTGCGCCCGCGCGTCTGCAAAAACTTCACGCTCGCCGCTCACCAGTCCACCCGCCTGCCATTTGCCAAACGAATACGCGGGTCAATCCACAGGTACGAGAGATCAATGAGGAGACTGAGCAGCGTGAAAACCGTGCCCATAAAAAGCACAAAGCCCTGAATCATCGGGTAGTCACGGTCGTAAATCGAGCTCATTAACAGATGTCCGACGCCGGGCCACGCGAAGATTTCCTCCACTATCACCGCGCCGCCCAGGAGATGACCGAAAGCGATGCCAGTCGCAGTCAGCACAGGGATGAGCGCGCTTTTCAATGCGTGCCGCCAGACGACCGCCCACTCACCGAGTCCTTTCGCCCGCGCCGTGCGGATGAAGTCTTCGCCCAGCACTTCGAGCAGACTTGAGCGCGTTAGGCGCGCGAGCGTCGCCGCCGTACCGAGACCGAGCGTGAGCGCCGGTAACGCCGCCGACCCCGCCCCGTCGCGTCCGGCCACCGGCAGCCAGCCGAGGACAAGGGAGAAAATGAGGATCAGCAGATAACCCAGCCAGTAACCAGGCAACGACGCGCCGAGCAGCGCGCCCACCCGCGCCCCGTGATCGAACCAGGAGCCGCGCCGCATCGCCGCCAGCACGCCGAATGGTAGGGCGATAACAAGGGCGATGATGAGCGCTGCACACGCGATCTGGAGCGTCGCGGGAAAGTGTGCGGCTAGCTCCTTGAGCACAGACGTTTTTGTCCGGTACGAAATTCCGAGGTCGCCCCGCGCCGCCGCGGCGAGCCATCGCGCGTAGCGCACGGGTAGCGGCTCGTCCAGGTGGTATTCGCGGCGGATGGCCGCGATCTGCTCCACGCTCGGCGGCGCGTCCGAGAGACGGTACGCGATCACCGTCGCCGGGTCGCCCGGCGCGAGATTGCTCAACGCGAAGGCGAGCACGGAGATGCCGAGCCAGAGGGGGATAAGAGAAAGAATGCGGATGAGTACGTAGCGTTTCATCGCTCGACAGAGATCGTATCCCAACGCTGGTGCAACAGCGAAGGATGAGGGGTGAAGCCGCGCACTTCGGCGCGCATCGCGTAGATGCGTTTCAGCCCGGCGAGCGGGATGACGACAATTTCCTCGTCAACGAGGATGCGCTGCGCTTCGGCAGAGCGGAGCATGACCTGTCCGCGCTCATTCGCGGCCAGACCGGCTTCGATGGCCGCATCGAAACGACCGCCGGGCGCGAAGTAGCGGACAGTCTTGCTGGTTGCTTTAGAATAGAAGCGCAGCGCGGGCAGAAAGAGCGGGTTGGCGTCATTCTGATTAGCGCCTTCGAGATCGAGATCGAACTCGCCGGACTCGACCCGCGCCTGATAGGAAGCCGCGTCGGGAGATCTCATGATCCGCAATTCGATTCCGCTGGTTGCGAGTTGTCCCTGCAAGAACTCGATTGTCGCCGTGTCGAACTCCGGCCACGCGATGATCGTCAACGTCAACCGCCGCCCCTCGCGCACCCGCACGCCGTCCGCGCCCGGCGTCCATCCTGCTTGCGTCAGCAACTGTGCCGCCCCCTGCGGATCGTAGGGAAAGCCCGCTACCATTGAGCCGTGTTCGCCGAGCATCGCGCGCGGGCCGATAGTTGCGACCAACTCGCCGTTGCCCTCCCACACCTTTTCAATCAGCGCGCGACGGTCGAGCGCCAGCGCGAGCGCACGCCGCAGGTTCCTGTTTGCCAGAAGATCATGGGACGCCTGACCGTGAATATTGAGGAAGATTGACGCGACGCGACCCACGGGTGCTTCCACCACGCGCGTTCCCCTCTGCGCGCGTAACGTGGCCGCCTGTTCGCGCGGCACGTCGAGGATCATGCCGACCTCACCCGCTTGCAGCGCTAACACGCGTGTCGTGTCGTCGGGCAGGAAGCGAAAGGTCAGACGACCCAGCGGCGGGCGCTGGCCCCAATACCGCACGTTGCGTTCAAGCTTGAGCCATTGGCCGCGCTGGTACTCGACGAGCTTGAACGGGCCTGTCCCAACCGGTTCGGCGGCAGGCTCCGTGCCGGGAGCGATAATGCCGTAGTTCGCGTGCCCGAGCTGTTCGAGCAGTCGTTCATTCGGGCGCGCGGGCGTGATGTCTACCGTGAGGTCGTCCACTACACTGACCGAATTCTCGTCGAGATAGATGTGCTGATAAATTCCGGCGCGGTCGCCTTGCACTAACCGCGCGAAGGTGTACCTGACGGCCTCACTCGTGAGCGGCTGACCGTTAGAGAAGACAACGCCCGGGCGGAGAAAGAAACGCCATGTGTTGCCCCGATGCTCCCAACGAACCGCCAGCAGCGGCTCGATTTGGTAATCGGCGGTGATGCGCACCAACGGTTCGCAGATTTGAGCGTTGAGCGGATACATGCCGAGCTTCGACTTGAGCGGTTCGACCACGTAGTCGTCGGCACGCGCGCCGATGACCAGTTCATGCTCGGTGCTTGACCGCCTGCCCGTGCAGCCCGCGAGCAAGACGAGGCATAGCGTTAACCCGACGCATGAGGCGGAAAATTTATAACGGTGAGCGGGGCGGTATCTCACTAACACCTCGGAGCAAGATTAGGACTATTAACTTCTCTTAGAACTACACGACTGGAACGTCATCATACCGCAAGCAGTCTCGACATGTATCTCGATGCGTGATAGTTTTCGCCCACACAAATCTACGGAGGTCTCTGGCATGCGGCAAGCCCAACTTACTTGGCCTTTCTTTAATGCCCAAGCCGTTACGCACATTTCAAAATTACTTGGTTGCCTCATGCTCGCGTTGTGTGTAGCACAAGCATCAGCCGCAGACGACAAGTCGAAGCTGGCCTGCACCACCTCATCTGAGAAGGCACGCGTCTACTTCGAGCAGGGACTCGCGAAATACGACCGCACGCGCTTGAAGGAGGCGACCCTCCTCTTTCAGCAAGCTATCGAAGCCGATCCGCAATTCGCGCTTGGATACTTGTTTCGCGGGCTGGCGGGTGATTCCGTGCCCCACATCAGGAAGGCGGCGGAGCTGGTCGCTCAGGTATCTGAGCCGGAGCGGTTGTTGATTTTAAGTTGGCAAGCGCAGGCTGATAGCAAACTCATAAAAGCCATCGAACTGATGGAGCAGGCAGTCAAGCTGCTACCAGCGGACGCGCGGCTGCGCACACGTCTAGCGCAACTCTACAATGCGACCAACCGGCGCGCGGAAGCATTGGCGGAATTCAAGCGCGTGACGGAGAGCGACCCGAAGTTTGCGCCGGCCCTTAACGCGCTCGGCGAGATGCATGCGACGCGCGGCGAGTTTGCTCAATCGCTCGCAGTACGCGAGGCTTACGCGCGGCTACTGCCCGACGAAGCCGAGCCGTATCAGACCATCGCGCACACCTATCAGCAGATGCAGCAGTTCGACAAGGCCGTCGCATACTACACGCGTGCGCTGAAGATCGATCCCGATTACATCAACGTCTATCGGCGGCGCGGCGACGCAAAGTTTTTTGCCGGCGACGTGGCGGGCGCGCGGGCGGATTACCGCGCGGGCCTAGAGCGCACGAAGGGAGCGGATCGGCCCGGCCTACTCTTCGCCGCGGCCTTCACCTATGTGCACCAGGGCGAGATCGAAGAGGCGGCGAAATACTACGAGCAGGCCATCGCCATCGCCGAAGCGGAGCACGAATGGGTCATGATCAATTCAGGTTGGGACGCGCTCGGTCGTTCTTATCTGGAAGCGGGCCGTTTGATCGAAGCAGCGAACGCTTATCGCAAAGGCTACGAGGCGTCGCGCCGCTCGCCGGATTATTCCGAGACCGACAAACTGCTCTGGGAGGGGCGCTATCGCCATGCGCGTGGGCGCATACTGGCGAAGATCGGCGAGTTCGATGCAGCTATGCAGCAAGCCGACTGGATGCGCGCCGAGTTGGCAAAGGCCGGCAACCCGAATCCTGCTTACACGAAAAGCTATCATTATCTGGTCGGTTACATCTTGCTCGAAAAACGCGACTACAAGGGCGCGCTCGAACATCTCAAACAAGCCAACGCGGACGACATATTTATCAAACTATTGCTGGCCCGCGCACACGATGGCTTAGGCGACCGCGCCAGTGCCGAAAGGTTGATGAAAGAGATCGCCGGCTACACGCTCGGCTCAGTGCCGTCTTCGATTGCGCGGCCCGAAGCACTGCGCTGGTTGGGACAAAAGCAGTAACAGACAACTGTGCCAGCGTTGCGTTGAGTCTCGGCGGGAAGTTGAACAGCGAGTACCGCTCAATCAGCCGGCAAATCAAGACACTACCAAAGATTGAGTCGCAGGGAGCTATATTATGGGAGCATGGACTGAGATTGCGCTGAAGCGCCGGTCTCGGCCGCCTTGTCCCAAGTGCGGCGGTTTCCTATGGCGCTTTGGGCGGGCGCGCGACCGACAGAAATATCGTTGCCGCGATTGTCAGGCATGGGTATGGGAAGGGCAGGATGAGCGCAGCCAAACGCGGGAGAAGTGGCGCAAGTTACAGCAGTTTGACCGCCCGGCCGGCAACGCCAAGACTCTCTTTGAAGTCCTTGTGCGCAATGCCGGGGAACAGTCTGCAGAGTGGCAGATGTTCGAGGATTACGTCCGCCAGAGTGAGGCGGCCAGGCGCTTGGGTGTTACCCGCCAACGTATTAACCAGATGAAGGCGGAGGGTCGCTTTCAGACTTTGGAAGCATTCGGCGCGGAGTGGATCATCCTGTCATCCTTTCAGCCTTCTTAGCGGGGCTGCGCATCACCGCCGCATCAATCCCTTAAATCTAGATAGGCTGTTCAAAACGGGGGCGAGTGCCTAATCCTCAAGGGGTCGAATGAAACGTCGCGCGCTGCTCTGCTCGTTCCCACTCAAGTCCTCCGTAACGTCCAGCTACATAAGCTCTAACAGAAATGGTAGTGGAGACATTTAAGGGAGATAGTGGCC
Source organism: Pyrinomonadales bacterium (assembly GCA_038237345.1). Taxonomy (GTDB): domain Bacteria; phylum Acidobacteriota; class Blastocatellia; order Pyrinomonadales; family Pyrinomonadaceae; genus QHXQ01. The sequence continues at coordinate 36,797 of JBBRYU010000001.1, read as the reverse complement.
ATTGGGTTCAGATTATCTACTATCCCACCTTACTCCCCACTACCGACGAAGTATTTGGGGAGTTACGTTACCAAGACGGTACCGTGCCCCAACCTCAGCTTCTCGGCGCAGCCACAAGTAGTTGAAAAGAATTGGCGTCCCGTACGGGAGTCGAACCCGTGTCGCCGCCGTGAAAGGGCGGTGTCCTAGGCCACTAGACGAACGGGACGCATGCGGAATTGTTGTCCACGTTACCGTACCCCTTCGATGGCTGTCAAATGTATGTCTCCGCCGATGCCGACCGTACATTTCACCAGCCCGCAGCGCGAAAATGTACGCCCGCGTTGGTGCGGAAACGCGCGGGCACACGTTGCGCGCGGGCCGGAGTGTTAGTTATGCTGCGCCACGTCGTGAGATAAGCGTGCGCCTTATTATTTTCAATCCCGGACAGATGAAAGGAATCTATTTTAATGGCTGAACAAGAGAGCAGTGCGAACGTGACGTGGGAGATCAGGATATCGCCGGGGCGGACAGGCAATGATCCGAACGCGCCGGACTGGCAGGTGTGCGAGTTGGAGGACGGCGAGATACAGAACGATGCCGATGTCTATGATAATTTGACGCTGGCGGAGGCGCACCAGATCGCGTCTATGTGGACGAAGAAGAAGGAAGACGCGGGGCTGTAAGCGCGTAGCAAAGTATTGAGCTTTGTAGGGACAGAGCATTCGCCCCTACAGGCAAGCAGCAAGTTACCCGGCGCATAGAAGTTGGCGCACCGGCGCTGCCGGACAAGCATCCTCCGACGCAGTTCCGCGCATCGCAGAGAAGCACACAACGCACAACGCATCTACGGTGGCGCAAGTTTTCGCGTCCGACGGCGTTGATGTTTCGTGCCCCTGCAAACCGTCCGAACAGTTTTTATCAACGTGAGGTGGTGATGAACCCGGCCAAGCTGCTGACCGCCAGCCTGCTCTCTCTCGCGCTCCTCGCGGCGACTGTTATGGGTCAGAGTGCGGAGAAACTGACCCCCACGCGCCGCGCTGAGCCGCGCCCCGCAGTGGACAAAGAACTTGAGCCGCAGGCACTCGCGCTGCTCGACGAGATCATTACAGAGGCGCAGAGTCTCAAGCTGCCGGAGAATCGCGTCCGCTTGCAGGCGACTAGCGCCGAGTTGCTGTGGCCGCGCGACAAGGCGCGTGCGCGCGAACTCTTCAGCATGGCGATGAACAATCTGACCGCCATGATGCAGGCCGTCGCCAGCGACGATCCGCAGTACTACAATCTGATCTCCACGCCCGCGCAGTTGCGCCAACAGTTGCTCCAGTTCGTCGCCCGGCGCGATCCGAAACTCGCGCTCGATTTCCTGCGCGCCACGCGCCAACCGCCGCCGCCCGTTCAGCCCGGCGCATATAATCAACAGCCCGATCCGGACTTAGCGCTTGAGTTGAATCTCGCGGAACAGACCAGCGCCGCCGATCCGCAACAAGCGCTCCGACTGGCCGAAGAGACTTTGCAGCGGGGGATGTCATACGGTTTGGCGGGGGTGCTGGAGCAGTTGCGACAGAAGAGTCCCGCAGCGGCCGACACACTCGCGGGCGAGATCGCACAGAAACTGCGCGCCGCAGACTTCCTGCGCGAAGGCGAAGCGACCAACGTGGCGGCCTATCTGTTGCAAGCGACACGCACGGCCGAGCCGGCGAACGCCGGGCAGCAGAGCGTCAACCTGCCTAACCCGCGCCAATTGCACGTAGACGAGCAAATGCGCCGCGAGTTGGTTAACGCCATGATGAAGGCGCTGCACAACGCATCGCCCGCGCAACGACAGACAGGCAATCTCTATGGCCTGATCTCGACGTTGCAGCAGGTGTTGCCGGATGTGGAGCGTTATGCGCCCACGCAGGCAGCGACGCTGCGGCGGCAAATCACGGAGTATGAGCAGGTGGTGAATCCGCAAGCTGCGGTGTGGCGACAGTATGAACCGCTTTTGCAGAAAGGGTCGGTGGATGCGCTACTCGAAGCCGCCGCGAATGCGCCGCCGGAGATGCGCGGCCAACTGTATCAAGTGGCGGCCGAGCGCGCGTTCAACGAGGGCGGCTTGGAGCGGGCGCGCGAGATCATACGCACGCACGTAGAGAACAAGCCGCAGCGCGAACAGATGTTGCGCGGCCTCGAACAGCGTGCGCTCTGGCAGGCGGCCCAGCGCGGCGACGTGGAGGGGGCGCTGCATTTGTTAGAGCATGTCAAGGCGCTCAACGAGCGGGTGAACGTCTTGCTCAATCTGGCGCGCATGTTGGCCGGCAAAGAGCCGCAAGCGGCGCGGCAATTGGTGGACGAAGCGGCCAACCTATTGAGCGGGCGGGCGCAGAACGCGGAACAGTTCTCCCTGCAACTGCAAATCGCGCAGGCTTACGTGGCGCTCGCGCCGGCCCGCGCCTTCGAGATCGTGGAAACGCGGATCGATCAACTGAACGAACTGATAGCGGCGGCGGCCGTCGTTGACGGCTTCGGGCAAGAGCAGTTTGAGCAGGACGAGTTGCGCGGGCAGGGCGGTTATATGTGGCGCTCGCTGATTGAGCAATGCGGCGGGACGCTGACGACGCTCGCGCGCGTGGACTTCGCCCGCGCCCGCGCGGACGCGGACAGATTTCAGCGGCCGGAAGCGCGTCTGCAAGCGCGGCTGGCAGTCGTCCAGTCAGTTTTGTCGGAGCAGCCAACAATTAAGGGGCGTGGGCGGAACATTATCAGTTTCGGCCGGCGGGGCATTGATTAACTTCGAGCCACAGCCCATTAACTCCGCGCGCGGAAGATCAAAAAATAGTCCATCTTGTCCGGCTTGACGAAGTCGTACTGCGCCACGCGCTCATAGCCTGCGCGCTCGAACTCTTTTAGCACCACGCCCACATCCAGCCCGTGATCATCGCCCTTGCCGTTGCGATCAATGATGCCGACGAGCGCGCCCTTGCGTAACGCCGGGCGCAGGTTGCGGAGCAGGCGGACGGGCTGCGCGATCTCGTGATAAGTCTTTAAGAGCAACACGGCATCGACGCTCGCAGGCGGCAAGAGCGGATCGTCCTCGCGCCCCAGCACCGGGCGTATGTTCGGCAACTTCTCCTGCGCGGCGCGGGCGGCGATGTGCTTGAGATAGTCCTGATTGATCTCGACGGCATAGACCGCGCCCGCGCTGCCGACGCGCCGCGCCGCCCGCACCGTGAACCAACCGGAACCTGCGCCGATGTCCGCGACGCTTGTGCCCTCCTTGAGTTGTAACAAGTCCATCACACGCTCGATCTGCAACCGCTCCGCGCGCTTCGGGTCTTCAAAGATCGACAGGTCGCCCGTGTAAGGCTCGCTGACTGGCCGGTCAAGCTTGTCCGCGGTGGTGGGCGTGGCTTTGGGCGCGGGCTTGCTCTGCTGTGCCAACGGCGCACTGAGAGCATCGTTAAAAGCTTCAGGCTGGTAGAAATGTTCACCGAGCGAGCCGCCGAGCAGCGTCAGCAATGAGACGAGGCAGATGCTGAGTTTAAGTATCAGCGACGCCACGCGGCGACGCGGGGAGGCGACACGCGGCATCTCTATCTGTTGTTCCGCCGGTGCTTCCGTTTGAGCGAAGTTTTGTTCGTGCATAATTATTTGACTACGATGGCATGCGTGCCGCGCGCGACCGCACGCCCGATGATACTTGCGTCCTTGTAACGCTCACTGAGGCGCGCGAGCAGTGCGTCGGCGCGCTCCGGCGCGACGGAGATCAAAAGGCCGCCGGCCGTCTGCGGGTCGAAGAGCAGGTTGCCTACGGCCGGGCTGATCTCATCACCCAACCGCACGTCGTCGCCGACATAGCGCCGATTCGTCTTGTCGCCACTCGTCAACAACCCTTGCGCGGCTAACGCCAACGCGCCGTTGATGAGCGGCACGCGCGCCGCCTCAAGTTCAAGGGTGACGTTGCTGGCATGCGCTAACTCCCACGCATGACCGAGCAGCGCGAAGCCCGTCACATCAGTCGCCGCGTGCGCGCCGAACTCTTGCATCGCCGCCGCCGCCTCACGCCCGGCCAGCAGCATCGTGTCGAGCGACGCGCGCATTACCGGCTCACTCGCCTTGCCGAATTTGATGCCGGTCGAGATGACGCCCGTGCCGATGGGCTTCGTCAAAATGATCACGTCGCCGACTTGCGCGGCGCGATTAGTAATGATCCGTTGCGGGTGGATCGTGCCGGTGACGGCGTAGCCGAACATGATCTGCTGGTCGTCCACGCTATGCCCGCCGAGGAGGGCGACGCCGTGTTCCGTCAACACGTCCAAGCCGCCGCGCATGATGTCGCCGAGGATCGCAAAGTCGAGACCTTTTTTCGGGAAGCAAGTGACAGCGAGCGCGGTAATCGGCGTGCCGCCCATGGCCCACACGTCGTTGATCGAGTTGAGCGCGGCGATGCGGCCGTAGTCGTAGGGGTCGTCAACAATCGGCGTAAAGAAGTCCACGGTCTGCACGAGCGCGAGGTCGTCGCGCAGCAGATACACGCCGGCATCGTCCGCCGTCTCGATGCCGACAAGCAGATTGGCAGACTTTGGAATGTGCAAGCCGCCCAGCACGTGGGCGAGATCGCTCGGCGCGAGTTTCGCCGCTCAACCCGCGCAGGCGACCATCTCGGTCAGACGCATGCAACACCTCCTTTTGAGATTGGGCTTAGCTTAACAGTGTCAATCAGCCCAGGCCAAATTTAGAAGATATGTGCAAATTCTTAGCTCCGTAGGAGCGAGATGTTTGTAGCCGACCGGCCTGCTAACTACCAAGCTCCGTAGGAGCGGAATATGGACATGCCGCTCCTACGGAGCTAAGTTGCTAACCAAGCGCCTTAGACTATAAACATTCCGTCCCTCACGGGACTGTTGCAAACAGCTTCTTAGACTTGACTCTGTCACGTGGTTGAGCTACTGCTGCGCCTGTTCTATCCGTGCGCGTTCGTTAAAGTTGAACTTCGTGGGCGCTAAGATGGTGCGCGCCTCCGGGTTGTAATAGTCGTATAGCACTGACGGCGCGGTCTGCGCGCTCAGCCCGTAGCGCGGGCGGAAGGTGAATGTGAACTGCGTGCCGCCCGCGCGCGGCCAGAGATAGACGACGAGGCGATCCGGCAGCACGTCGTAGCTACTCAATTCCCAGCCCGACTCTTTCATCGCCCGCTCAAGCGACGCGCGATCCACGTCCGCGCCCGGCGGCAGACCGATCTCCGCGAGCAGCATCCCGTAACCGTGAAAGCCGACGCGCTCGGCCTCAACGCGACACGCGACCTCTTCACCCGTCATCGCTTTAACTTTGTCGAAGTTGATCGCAAGGCGGAGCGCGCTCGCCGACTGCGGCGCGGCATGGTGCGTTGCCGCCGCGCCCGCAGACTGCGGCCACGGCACGTAGTAGGTCGTGACCACCTGCGCGAAAGCTTTGCCCGTGCCGGTGCGTTTGATCTCGATCCGGTTCTGCCCCGGCGTGAGAAAGCGCGTGAGGTCGAGCGTGAGCGGCGCATCAAGCCGCTCGTCTGCGGGCAAGAGCAACGTGCCGGCGCGTTGATTGTTGACGAAGACTTCAGCCGGTTCGGTGGCGGCACGCGACGCGGGCACGACGGCCGCAGGGCCGTCTGTTGTGCCCGCGCCGCGTGTGGGGGAGAGCGCGACGAGCGCATCGAGCACGTTGACGGTCGCCTGTGTCGAGAGCCAGACGCCATAGCGATCCTTATTGCGCAACAGGAAGATAGTGCTACGCGCGAGCAGATCATCAACGGGCAGCGAGTCGCCTTGTTCTGCCTGTCCACTGCCTACTGCTTTCGTGAGCGCCTGTACGGCCAGCGCGGTCGTCTCGATGCGCCCGGCGAGACCCCAACCGTAGAACGGCGTGTTCGTCTCAAGCGCCCAATAGCTTCCATCCGCTTCGCGTCTGGCGAGCGTGCGCAGACGCGCCGTGGCTTTGGCGATGGCGGCAGGCGGCGCATTGGCATCTACGGCCGCGATGGTGTAAGCCGCGATAAAATAAGGCTCGTCAATCTCGTCGAGATGCGGCGCGAGAAAGTCGAGCGCGCGTTGCAACGCGGTCGGCTGCGGCGCAGGCGCGGGATCATTGCCGGCCGTTGGCGTTGGCGCGGGTGTTTGCGTCTGCGTTTTGTTGGCGGCCGTTTCGTCCTTGTGGCGTGCTAACACGCGGGCAACGTAACCCGTGAGCAGCAGCGTGCGCCGGTCGGAGCGCTTCTTGTCCCCCTCGTAAGCGGGCCAGCTACCGTCCTTTTGTTGTTGCGCGACGAGCCACGTGCGCGCCGCTTGCAGCGCGTCTTCGTCAATCGGCAGCAACTCGCGCGCGTCTTCGAGAAAGCGGACGGCGTAGGCGGTGAGCGCGACATCCGCCTCACCACGTCCCCAGTAAGAGAAGCCGCCGCCGGGCGCGCGGTAAGAGAGCAAGCGGTCGTAGCCCGCGCGCAAATATTTATCCGCCTTGACGGCGATGGGCGGCAACTGCGCGGCGTTGCCATGCAGCAATTTGTAATGGCGCAAGACGAGCAGGCTCGGATACGTCGAAGAGAGCGTCTGCTCGGCGCAACCATGCGGGCGCACAAGGATCGCTTCGACGCTTTCGATCACGTGCGTCAGCAAATTCGGATAGAGCTTCAACTCTGCGTGCGCGGAGCGCGGGATGGCATTCGCCGGCACGTCCGTTTCGAGCACGCCGTTCGCGCCAAGCAGTTGCGCGCTTGTCTGCGCGATCTCTTCGCCGTCCGGGTGAACGCTGATCGGCTTTTCAATCGCGTCGCGCGCGTCCGCGCCGATGGCGGTGACGCGCTGCTTGCCGTCTTTGACAGATGCGACGGTGCGGAAGCCAAAAATCTCGCGCGTCGCATCGCCCGCAGGAACTTGCGCACGCAACTCGGCGGCGGTGAGCAGCGTGAACCAGTCGGCGGGCTGCATCCGCACGGCGACTTGCTGCGCGCGTGCGAGATAGTTGCGCAGCACGACGGGCAGCATGATCTCGTCGCCCTCGGTCAAGACGCGCGGCGGATCATGCTCGACGAAGAACGGTTGGAAGGCGCGCACCTCGCGCTCGACCGCGCCGACCTCGCCATCGGCAGTCGAGCCGAAGACGGACAACTTCCAAGTCGTGATGTTATCGGCCAGCTTGAAGTCGAGTTGTGCGCGCCCGCGGCGATCAGTTTCGAGCGACGGCTGCCAGAGCAGCGTTTCGGGAAAGTATTCGCGTAGGCGCGGCGTTGCGGTCTCTGCGCCGGGCTTGGTCACGACATGTATACCCGGCTTGAGCATTGCAAGGTTAACGTAATTTCTGCTATTCACCGGCAACTCGGTTATCTGGCGGCTGGAGATCGACGTACTTGAAGTCTCTACGAGTCCGCTCTGCCCGCCCATCACTGTCACGGCCTCAGAGACCGAGCCGACTTCGAGCCTGACGTCGAGTTGCGTCAGGTTCGCCGCCTGCACGGGCACTTCCGTGATGACCGTGTTCTTGAAGCCCGGCGACGAAACGGCGACCGAATAAAAACCGGCCGGCAGATTGCGCACAAGATACGTACCGTCGTCGTTGCTCGTCGCGCTGAAAACTTGGCCGCTGTACTTGTGCGTCGCCTGCACGGTTGCGCCCGGAACAGCCCCGCCGGCCGGATCGGTGATTGTGCCGTGGATCGCGCCACTGCCGCCGGTCAGTTGGACAGGCGTGCGTGCGGGCTGCGGCGTCTTGTCCTGCGCCCCTTGCTCGGTGATGATGCGAAAGATGGTGGCCACGTCGAAGTCGTCCCAAGTGCCTTCTTGGCCGTCGGGGCCGGCGCTACGCAGGTTTATGAAGTTGACGGTCTGGGTGACGGGCGTGATCTCCGTGCGCTCTTTCGGTTGCTGCCCGTATTGTGCGTAAGACTGGACGACAACGCGGTCGGCGTAGCGCGCGTTCTGGCGGAACGTGACGTAGAAGGGATGACCCCACGGATCGCTGAGCGCGCTTGCGGCCAGACCGGCGCGTGCAAGCGCGGCCTCGAACTCCGGCTTGTCTTGCGGGAAGCGCGCGGTCACATCGAAGTGGCGCGCGAGCGCCGTGTCGAGCCGGGCGCGCAGGTCTGTGCTGTAATCGATCTGCGCCGTCCAGAGGTGGAAGTCGTCGGCGTGCGGGTCATTCGTGGGATCGAGTTTGCCGTTGGGGCCGTCGCTCTCCACGCCGACGAGATAGAGTTTGCCCGCCGCGTTGAAGCTTAAACGATAAGGCTGGCCCCACGGATCGCGCAGCGCGTCGAGGTTTATGCCTTCGCGGGCCAACTCGCTCTTGAGCGTCGCGGCGTCGCGGATGTATGCGCCGGTGCGCGCGTGGAAGCGTGCGACGGCGCGATTGATCGCTTCGCCGGTGAAACGAAAGTAGGGGCGCAGGAGGCGCGTGGCGACGAAATCATCGGCCGTGTCGAAACGTTTGTCCGCGCCCGCGCTGACTATTTCGAGCACGTCGTTCTCGCGCGCGACCGCGAAGCGCACGCGAAAGGGCGTGCCCCACGGATCGCGCAACGCCGCGAAGTCGAAGCCCCACGTTGACAGCAGACGCTGCATGGCCGCCGCGTCCGCCGGATAGAGCGCCTGCGCGACGTATTGCCCTTCGAGTATCTGCCGTAGCGCGGCGAGTTGGGCCGCCACGAGTTTGTCGAAGACTGCGCTCTCGTTCACGTTGAGATCAAGCCCGCCGAATAGTTGCGGCGCGAGACCTTCATCGCGCAGCAGTATCTCGGCAACGAGATCGAGACCGGCAGGCAAGGGTTGCGCGAGATCGAGCCGGTTGAGATCGCCGCGCGCGATGCCGGCGAGCGCGTTCGTGCCGTGCCAGTAGCGATAGAGATTGTAGAAGCTGTTCGTGCCGAACTCGCCGTCGGTGCGGGCGCGCTCTTCCACCGCTTTGTCGAAAACGACGATGCCGAGCGCGCTCTCGGTCGCGCGCCCCGCGCCGTCGCGCACACGGAAGTCGGCGTGCGCCGCCTCGCCCGGCTGATACGTGTCTTTGCTCAACTTCATGTCGAGTTGCAGATCATGCCTGCGCGGGAAGAGGACTGTGCGCCAGCCTTTCACGTAAGCGTCATCGTTGTCGTCATAGCTCAAGCGCGCGAACGTGTAAGCCGCGACGGTGATCTCGTCGTGAAATTCAGCGTTGGTGGGCAAGGTCAACGTAGCGCGGCCGTCGTGCAGTTGCACGAACTCGGAGCGCAGCATTTTGAAGTCGCGCGCCACGTCCACGACCAACTTCAACTCCGGCCGGTTGGCCGTGATCTCGACCGCCAACGGCTCGCCCGGCCGGTAGAGCGCCTTGTTGGTCGCGACGCGGATGACCGGATTATTCGTCGGATAGAACTGTTGCGTGTGCCGCCCCGTCATGCCTTTGTCGTCGCGCGCCACGAAACGGAGACTGACATCCTCTGCGTCTGCTGCCACACGGCGCGGCAGCACGAGACCTGTCACCTTTGCTACGCCATATTTGTTCGTGCGCACGGTACGCAACGCGGGCGCACTGTCCGCCGCTTGCTTGTCTTTGTCCTGCTCGTCCGCTTCGGCCACAGGTTGGCGCAGCGCGACGGCGCACTCGGCCGGCGAACCGTCGGGGTAAGAGGTCGAGACGTAGAACTCGAACGGCAAATCCTGCGCTTGCCGCTCGTGCCCTTCGATCACGTAGACGTGTATGGCGTCGTGCGTCAGGCGCAGGTCGAAGCGGCGTTGCTCTGTGCGATTGGTGGTCGGGTCGGTGAAGTAGGCGGCGTAGGAGAGATCGCGGAAGCGGGAATAATTCTCGTCGGCAAAATCTTCGTGCGCGGCTGTTAGCTTGACGTGCGCGACGAAGCGACCCGCGTCGTCCGTCTCGCCTTCCCACTTTTCCGCCTCATCAATGTCCCACTTCTGTTCGCGATAATTCCACTTGCGCCCGGTCTCGCGCACGACGCGCACGTGCCCGCGCTTGACCGGTTCACCAAATAAATAATCGGCGCGCACTTCGACCTCCGCCGCGTTTTGCCCCGGCAGGTAATAAGGCCGGTCGGGCTTCACGTTCACGGCGAAGTTAGGCAAGTCGTAGCGGCTGATGCGAATCGTCGCCCGATTCTCGGAGTCTTCGTAGCGGCCGTCTTCGATCTTCACGTTGAGTTGGTAATCGCCGAGGCGTGTGTTCTCCGGCAGCGTCCAGTCAACGCTGGCGACGCCGAAGCGCGACGTTTTAAGCGGCGCGCGAAAGACGGTCTTGTCCTCCGGATCGCTGATCGTTAGCATCGCTTCGGTGGCGGCGAGCGCGCGCTTGGCCGGTGTGAAGACGAGCGCGCGGACGTGCAAGGTCTGCCCCGGTTGATAGAGCGGCTTGTCGGTGCTGATTAGAATTTGCGCGTGATGATCGAAGTGTATGTCCTGCGCGGCCGCTTGCGCGAAGTCGCCGCGCCGCGCCGTGATCTGTAACTCGCCTTCATCAGCAGCCACGTTGCGCGGCAACACGAAGTTGAGTGCGGCATAACCTTCCGGGTCGGTCACGCTCGCCGCCTTCAACTCCACATCGTCGCCGGCGGGGCCGTCGAAGGTGAACTCGCCGGCGACGTTGACGCCGGGCGCGGGTTGCCCCGTCAGCGGGTGCGCGGCCCGGACACGCGCGCGGATAGTTTGTCCCTCGCGCGCGTACTCAGGCGCGGCGACGTGCAACTCGAACAGATCGGGCGTGCCGAGTTGATTGACGGAGATGACGCCCGCGGCCAGCACGGGCGTGCCGGTATCGGCCGTGACGGTGTAGCGCAGGCGATACCACAAGATCAGTTTGCGCTCGCTGTCGTTGAGCGTGGCGAGCAGCGACGGCTTGAGCACGACGGGCACGCGATTCGCGCCGGCCCTTAGTTGTTCGGCGCGCGTAGCGGCGGCGCGCACAACGTCGTGCGTGTCGAGCAACTCGACACGCAGGCGCACGCCCAACGCGCGGCCCGTGTCGTTCGCAACGGCGAGCGTGACGCTCGTTTGCTCGGCGCTGAAGAGAATCTGCGTGGCGGTTTCGTTGACGCGCAGCGTGTTGTCATCGGCGGCGACGAAGCGGACGGCGCAGACGAGACACACTGCGAGACAGAGTAGAAGGGCAAGCCATCTACGGCGCATGGGGCTACCTCCGAATTGGCGCTGTGATGCGCGCTTGTTCGGGTCAGGTTTCCACACGGCGGATATTTATTTTTCGCGCCGGGGCTCGCGTTCATGCAACCGCGTCGGAGTATGTCGGCTTCCAAGCGACAACATCGGTGGCAGAGCGACGCAAAATATTTGGCCTCCGCAGCGTCTCTTTTGCCATCGTCGCGGTAATACCTCCGTGAGCAAGCCGTGGGGCCGGAAACGAGCCGAAGCAGGTTGCCCGATCAGACGACAGACGAGGCGCTCATCGAGCGCGCGCGCCGGGGCGAAGAGGCCGCGTTCCTCTTGCTCTACGAGCGTTACCGCGATGCAATCTATCGCTTCGCCTATCGCTTGCTCGGCTCGGCGACGCGCGCCGAAGACGTAACGCACGATTGCTTTCTCAGTTTGCTCAAACGACCCGACAGCTTCGATCCGACGCGCGCCAGTCTGCGCACGTATCTCTACGCGGCGGCGCGCAATCTCGCGCTCAAACAGTTTCGCCACCCGCGCGTCGAGATCGCGCTCGATGATTTGCATGACGAGCCGCACACGCAGGAAGCGCAACAGCCTTTGCGCCAACTGCTCGCGGCCGAGTTGGCCGAAGTCGTCCAACGCGCGGTGATGAATTTGTCGCCGTTGCAACGCGAGGCGCTCGTGCTGTTCGAGTATGAAGAGTTGAGTCTGGCGGAGATCGCCGCGGTGGTCGGCGCGGACGTAGGCACGGTCAAGGCGCGGCTCGCGCGTGCGCGGGAAAACTTACGGCGGCAACTCGCGCCGTATCTGGCGAGCGGGCCGAGCGCGCGGGAGTTGAAGCAATGATGAGCGAAGAGCAGGCATTGAAGCTATTGCTGCTGAGTTGGCGCGCTAGACCAGCGCCCGATGCGCTGCGCTCGCGCGTGCTGGATTCATATCGCCGGCAGGTGAGCCGGCGCGCGGAGGAGGAAGAAGAGATGAAGCGATGTCCGATGTGCTATGAAGAATTTGCACCGCAGTTCCGTTTCTGTCCGGTGGACGGACTGCCGCTCGTCACAGAGCAACAACCCGACATGCTGGCGGCCGTCTTGGCTGAAGCGCGGTCTGACCAAACGGACGGCGCACGCGCGCCCATGCCGGCATTGAATATGTCGGTTGCTGAAATGATTGGCGACGACTGGGCACCGGTGATTGTCGCAGGCACATCCGCGCGGGCGGAGTATCAGTTAACATTGTTGCCGGAAGCGGGGCTGCTCGCGCGTTTGACGACTGAGATGAGCGCGGTCACGGCGGCGTCGCGTTTGACGTGGCCGGAGTTCAAGCGTGATCCGTTCGGGTTCACGCAGCGCACGGCCGTTGGTTACAGCTTGTTGTTGCGGCGCGGGTTGGCGCGCGAGAATGTTGCCTACGGACTCGTGACCGCGCTCGTCGTTGTCTTAACACTTGTCGGTGCGGTCGTCGCGCTTGAGGGTTATCACAAGGCGTATCCGACGCTCGCCGGCAATGCCAACGAAGGTTTGGAAGTGACGGGTTGGGTCGTCAATACTATTCCGCCGGAGCAGAAGCAGGAGGCGGGGCCGGCCGGGATGGCGAGTCACGGCGCGGGCGGCGGCTCGTTGCAGAACAAGGAGCGGCCGGGCGGCGGCGGTAGTGGCGGACGACACGAGGCGCTGCCGGCGATTCAGGGCAAACTGCCGCCGGCCACGTGGCAGCCGCCACTCGTAGCGCCCGACCCGAAGCCGCCGATCATACTAAACGCGCACTTGCCGACGCCGGCCACGCTCGAAGGCGATCCGGTACTCTTTCCGCCCGACGCACGCGCGCTGCCATACGGCGATCCGAAATCGCAAGCCACCGAGTTGTCATCCGGCTCAGGTGACGGCAACGGTATCGGCGACGGCAATGGTGGCGGCGTCGGTACGGGCAATGGTAACGGCTATGGCCCCGGCGAGGGCGGGAACACAGGCGGCGGCCCGAAGAAACCCGGCGGCGGCGGCCCCGGTGATCGCGGCGGCACGATAGACTACGCAAAAACAGTATTCACCGTGCATGACGTGACCCGCCGCGCGGTCATCACGGCGAAGCCGGAGCCGCAGTTTACGGAAGAAGCGCGCAAGAACAACGTCACGGGCGAGGTCACGTTGCGCATGGTCTTGTCCGCGTCGGGGCAGGTGCTGAGCATCGTGCCCATTAAGCGTCTGCCTGATGGGTTGACGGAGAAGGCGATTGAAGCGGCGCGCAAAATACAGTTCACGCCGGCCGAGAAGGACGGGCACAAAGTCTCGCAGTACGTCTCCGTCGTCTACAACTTCAATATCTATTGAGCGACGGCGTATGTTGCATCAATGGCCCGCGCGAGTTAATTGAATTCGCGCGGGCTTTCCCGTCTGTGTGGCAATGACCCCTGGCGCGCGGCTGTTATATACTGCCGCCGCAACTCATTGAATGAGCATGCGGAAGCCCGCACGCAGTAAGGGCGCATGACGCGCACGCGGGCGGCAGACACACTTACTGCGTGCGTGTTTCTGCCCCTGCGACCCTCCTATCATAAAGGAACGCGCACGTGAACGACTCGCCGCCAAACACGCCGACCGTCGTCTGTCTCGCCAGTTTCTTCAAGGGCGTTGATTTCCTGCGTGAGTGTAAGCAGCAGGGAGCGCGCGTCGTGCTTCTCACGAAAGAGAAGTGGCGGCACGAGGACTGGCCGCACGATGGTCTCGACGAGTTCATCGTGCTGCCGCAGGACGCCGGCCCTGATTACTTCATTCACGCCGTCACGCAGCTTGCGCGCCAGCAACGCATCGCGCGCCTCGTCGCCCTCGAAGAGTTCGACGTGATCACGGCCGGTCTCATTCGCGAGCATCTGCGTCTGCCCGGCATGGATGCTTCGACCGCGCGCCGCTTCCGCGACAAACTGGCCATGCGCGACACGGCCCGCGCCGCCGGCCTGCGCGTGCCCGACTTCGTCGGCGCGATCAACCGCGCAGACATACATGATTATATGGGGCGCACGCCCGCGCCGTGGGTACTCAAGCCGCGCACAGATGTGTCCGCCATCGGCATCAGGAAAGTGCATGACGCGGAACAACTCTGGCGCGCCCTCGAAGAACTCGACGCGCGCGAGCGACCGCACGAGCGTGCGCCCTTTCATCTGCTAGAACGCTTCGTGCCCGGCGACGTGTATCACGTGGACTCGTTGGTCTTGAACGGCGAAGTGCTGTTCGCGTGCGTGAATCGTTACGGCCGCCCGCCGCTCGACGTGATGCACGGGGGCGGCGTCTTTCTCTCTTACACAGTTGCTTACGACGCGGCCGGGCGCACCGAGTTGTTACGTCTTAATCAGCAAGTGATCAGCGCGCTCGGGCTGCGACGCGGCGCGGCGCACGCCGAGTTCATCAAGAGCGCGGCCGATGGTGAGCTCTACTTTCTCGAAATCGCGGCGCGCGTCGGCGGCGCATATATTGCCGAGACGCACGAGGCCGCGAGCGGGCTTAACATCTGGCGCGAATGGGCCAAGCTTGAACTGGCTGAAGCGAACGGCGGCTATGAACTGTCCCCGCCGCAGCAATACTACGCCGGCATTGCGCTCTCGCTCGCGCGCCACGAATGGCCCGACACGTCCGCCTTCACGGATGCGGAGATCACCTACCGCGTGCGCAAACGCCACCACATCGGCCTCGTCGTCCGCGCGCCCGCACAACAACGCGTGCTCGAACTGTTAGATGATTACGCCCGCCGCTTCAGCACCGACTTCAGCGCGGTCGCGCCGCCGCCCGAACGGGCCGAGTAACAACGCAGTTGCGCGCCGGGAGCGCAGGCAGGATGCCTGCGCTCCCGGCACATACGCTCTGCTCTATTCGTCGCTTTGAATCTACGTCATTTAACTCGTCGGACGCGCGGTCGGCGGGAGCGTCGCGCTGAAGTCGCGGAGGAAGCGCGCGGTGTAGTCGGCGATGAGTTGATCGATGCGCGCGGGGTCGTGCGAGCGGACGATGAGACCGACGTGCGCGGGTTTGTTCATCCGCCAGACGATCTCGCGGTCGTTGTAGGCGGATGTGTCGGGCCATTCCTGTCGCGCGAGCGAGACGAGCAAGCCGGCGTGATCGGCGCTGGCGAGCGGCACGTGGTAGGGTTGTTTGCCGCCGGCGATCTCGATCTTGGCCCACTCGGCCCAGAGGTTGATGCCGGTCGCCGCTTCGATCAACTCCACGATGTTCGCGCCGCCGACGCGCGCCGCCGTTTCGAGAAAATAAAGCTCGCCATCCTGATGACTGCCGATGAATTCCGTGTGCGAGACACCGCGCGGGAGTTTTAGCGCACGAAGCACGGCGCGGTTGGCCGCTTGCAAGGCTTGCTCTTGGGCTGTGCCGCGCGCCAGCGTGCGCGTGGAGAAGATGCCGCCGCCATGCGCCACGTCGAGCGGCGGCAGACCATAGCGGTTGCAGATCGAGAAGCGGATTTCGTTATCATAGACGATGGAATCAACGTGATAGATGTCGCCGGGCACATAGCGTTCGAGCAGGTGGAAAGATTGCCGGTCGCCGAGCGCGTCGAGCGCGGGCCAGAGTTCAGCGGGCGAGTTGATCTTCTTGATGCCGGTGGCGGACGCCTCGAAGCGCGGCTTCAAGAGCCACGGCGCAGGGATGTGCGCCATGTAAGCGCGTAAGTTGTCGTAGTTGAGCGTGTGGATGAATTCGGGCACGCGTAGGCCCGCCTCTTGCGCCTGCATACGCATGGCGAGCTTGTCGCGGAAGTAGCGCGTCGCGGTCTCGCCTAAACCGGGGACGCGCAGGTGCTCGCGCAGCGCGGCGGCCTTTTCCAGATCGAAATCGTCAAGCGGGACGATGCGCTCAATTCGTTCGGTGCGCGCCACATAGCTGACGCTCTTGCAGGTGTCCTCTACATCCCACTGCTTGTCCACATCGGGCATGTAGAAGATTTCGTCTATGGCTGCGCGCGGCCAATCAGCCGTGTCCTTAAGACTGAGCGAGGTGAGCAGCAGCACCCGCGCGCCCTGTCGTTTGCACTCGCGCAAGAATTCATGTCCCTTCTCATAACTTGCCAGACAGAGGACGGTGAGCGGACGTGCGGCGGCATCGTTCGGCATCTAAGGGGCCACTCCTTTAGCAGTTTCGCGGTCGGGCGCGGGCGGTTTTATAAGTCCCAGAAATCGCTGGTGATGATGCGGCGTGCCTCGTCCATCGTGAGATCGCCTTGCGCGAGTTTATAGGCGATGGTGTCTTGATAAGCAATGCGGCCGGCATTGGTGCGCAAACGGGCCTGTGCGGGCGTGAAGCCGGCGCGCTCAAGGTCGCGCGCGTGGCGGGCGCGAAAACAACGGGCGCACAGCCACTCGTCTATCTCTTCCGCATCATCGAAGCCGTGCGCGAGCCAGTCGTAAGCGGCCGACTCGGGCGGCGCGCCTTGCAGCGCCAACTCGCCGTGCCGGGCCAGCACCGCGCAAACTTCGCGTAAGCGCGCACTCTGTTCTTCGTCCGCTGCCATGCCGCTTCGTCAAGCCTCCGGGGTAAGCGATTTCGCGTTGCTAATCTATAGCGCACGCCGCACCCTTGCCAAGTGTGCGCGGCGCAGACGTAGGGCTAACCGTGCTTGCTCAGATGACAAATGCGTCGTGTGTCCTTCACGCGCAGCTCGTAGTTGCATTAAAATCTGGCTGGTAGAGCATGCTTACGACCGTCGCCATCGGTGGCTTCACGTCTAACTCGGGCAAGACGACGCTCGTGTGCGAATTGCTGCGTCAGTTGCCCGGCTGGGAGGCGATCAAGCAGACGCGCGGGCACTATCGCTCGTGCGGCAAAGACCCGCATGCCTGTTGTGTGAGTCATCTACTTGGCGACGAGCCGACGCTGCGCTCAGGGCGCGCGGAGACTTACACGCCGGGCAAAGACACGGGCCGCTACTGGGACGCGGGCGCGGCGAACGTCCACTGGCTCATCGCCACGGATGGACAGGTCGAGCGCGGCATCGGACAAGCGCTGGCGCGCGTGCGTGCGCCGGGCGTGCTGGTCGAGGGCAACAGTTTTCTGCCGTACGTGCCGGTTGACTTCATGATCATGTGCGTGCCGCAATGCGCGGAGAAGATCAAGCCGACGGCCCGCCGCGCGCTCGCGCGTTGCGATGCGCTTTATCTGTTTACGGAAGAGACGAACGATGCGGCGGCCGCGCGGGCGCAATTTGCGGCGTGGCGCGCGGCCGCCGCAGACGCTGATGCGTTGCACGGCATTCCCGTGTACACGCGCGCGGAGTTGCCGAAGTTGTTAGCGCGCGTGCGGGCTGTACAAACGGCAGTTGCGGTTTAATTAACGAGCCAACAGGAGGGTATATGTCAGATAAGGAGCGACAGAAGAAAGACGGGCAACGAACGGACAAACAGAATAAGAGGATGCGCGATGCGACGAGCGCGCGTAAGTCGGATGGCAAGTCGCAGGAGTTGCCGAAGGACAAATCGAATCTGGGCGACAAGCCGGAGCCGCGCGGCCGGCGGGCAACTTAATACGCGCAAAAAGGATTCCCCATGCAAGGTCACATACATCAACTCAACTGTTCGGACGGCGGTGTGCCGAAGCGGCCCGTAGCTGAAGCCCTATTAACGCCCACGGGTCTCGTCGGCGACCGGCAGGAGCATCCAGACATACACGGCGGGCCGGAGCGCGCCCTCTGTCTCTACGCGCTTGAGCGCATCGAAGCATTGCAGGCCGAAGGGCATCCGATCTATCCCGGCTCGGTCGGCGAGAACGTGACGATGGCGGGACTTGATTGGGCGCAACTCGCACCTGGCGCGCGTCTCGCGCTCGGCGACGAAGTGATCATTGAGATCAGCAAACCCGCCAACCCTTGCAACTCACTCGTTGAGTCGTTCATCGGCGGCGAGTTCGAACGCATCTCACAGAAGTTGCATCCCGGCGAGTCGCGGCTTTACGCGCGCGTCATTCAAACGGGGCGACTCGCGCCGGGCCAGACCGTGCGCGTCTTGGCACATGGCGATGGCGCATGAAGGAGTGAGCAAGTGACAGGCACGAATGAGTCGCAAGGGCGAACGGTGGCGGGCGCGCAGACTAAACGCGCGCTCATCCTCGTGGATATTCAAAACGATTTCTGTCCGGGCGGCGCGCTCGCCGTGCGCGATGGCGACCGCGTCGTGCCGGTCGTGAACGAGCTACAAAAGCACTTCGCTCTGATCGTGGCGACGAAGGACTGGCATCCCGCCGGTCATTCAAGCTTCGCGACGCTCTGGCCGCCGCACTGCATACAGGAGAGTGCCGGCGCGGAGTTCGTGCCCGCGCTCGACACGGGCCGCATCGCGCGCACTTTCCTCAAAGGCACGGACATGGAGGTTGATTCTTATAGCGGCTTCTTCGACAACGAGCACCGGCGCGCTACAGGTCTCGGCGACTATCTCAAGGCGCAGGGCGTGACGGATGTGGTCATCACCGGTCTCGCCACAGACTACTGCGTCAAGTTCACCGCGCTCGACGCGGTCGCGCTCGGCTTCCGCACAACGGTCGTCGAAGATGCTTGTCGCGGCGTCGAAGTCAATACGGGCGACACGGAGCGCGCCTTGCGCGAGATGGCGGCAGCAGGCGCGGAGATCGTCGAGAGCAGAGAGTTGCTGGCGAAGAGTTAATTGCTCTGAGCTGTGTGTCAGCCGCGGCCGGTTTCAACACAGAAGGCACACAGAGGACACGGAGCAGACTCTGTGATCTCGGTGCCGCCTCTGTGCCCTCTATGTTACGACGCCCGTTACCCCTCATTCAATCTTCATCGCTTCTACCACCGTACTTGCAACTTAACGAGCTCGGGCGGCGCACTGGTCAGCCGCACGTCGAGCTTGAGACTTGCTTCGACGTGTGACGAGGCATTGTGCAGGCGCAGGGAGAACGCCCAACCTTGATCAAAGGTCAGCAAGATGGTGTTGGCGGAACGTGGTTTGAATGCGACGATGTTCAGCTTGCCGGGCAAGGACAGGCGGGCGATGTTGACAGCCGGCTTGTCTGTGTCTGGCGACTGTTTGACTGCGCTTTGATTTTCAATGCTTACGCCGCGGCCGAGCGTGCCCGCGAAAGAGAATGCTTGCACGGTCGTCGTGCGGTCGGGCATGGAGACGATCAGTTTGTAGAAGTCCGGGCGGCCGAGGAAGTAGGCGGTGAGGGCGGCGGGCGCATCCGCGTGCTGGCGCGCGAGGCGTTCGAGTTGCGCCGCGAGCGCCGTCATGACGGGGCGATAGAAGCGCGCGGCCTTCTCCTGTTCGGTGAGATTGAGCGAACTCCAGTGCGCGCCGACGGTGGCGAGTTGTTCCAGTTCGGTGAAGACAGGCTTGATCGCGGCGAAGTAGGCGGCGTCGCAGGGGCGCGTCGTCCAGTGTTGACAGAAGTCGAGCGTACGCGCGAGGCGCGGGTTCTTCGCCACGTCGTTGTTGTGCTTGACCGAGACGCCGAGCGTCCATCCGCGCTCGTTCGCCGCGACGACATCGCGCACATCGCCCGCTTCGCCCTGCGCGTCCGCTTGTATGCGCAACGTGAAGCGATCACTCGCGGCGGGCGTTTGCAACACAGGCTCAAGGCGCGCGAGCAGGCACACGCCGGCCGTCGCGCCGAGGTCGTATTTGGCGCGTGTCTCGGGCGCGAGCGCGTCGTAGCGGCGGCGGGCAGTCTGCGCCGCATCGGAGTCGGCGAGCGAGCTTAGCGTCCCGTGCGCATGCAGCCAGTCGAGCAGTGCGGCGGCGCAGGCGTACTCCAAAGCCTTGCCGTAAGCTTGTTGCTTTTGCGCGAGCAGCGCGGAAAAGAGTGAGGTTGAGTCAGTCATTGGCTTGGTCTGCGCGCGGCGAGGTCGCGCTCTTGCTCATCAGTCATTCAACGATCACGCGGTCGGTCGCGCCGCGCCCGAAGGTTTCAGGATTGTACATCTCTTCGGCTTTGGGCGGGGACACAATGATACGGCCCGGCGTGGCGGCCCGCGCCACGTATGAGTACTCGTAGATGCCCCGGACGCGAAGACAGATAATTTGTTCCGCGCCATGGTAAACCGACTGCGTGCTCTGCAACTCGGTCATAGCAAGCTCAGACTGTGTCTAGCCACATACGCGCGCGTGTGCCAACCCACATGCGTAGCTGTTCAACACGCCGGGCTGCGCGCCGTACTGACTCGGAGCGCGCACTGTCCGGCGGCACGTGTCGCCTTAGCCCGCTCCGCACTGATAATCCGCGTGATGCGGTTAACGGGCCGCCATGTACAGACGAACAACATAGACCAAGACGTGCGCGACAACGAACGACCACGACTGGAACGAATGAGCCGGGCGAGTTTGCCTGCGTACACTCTTGCTCTGCGCGGGAGCATAGCGCGCACGCGTGCCGCGTGTGTGCGCCAGCGCAGGCTGCTCGTCGGGCTGGCAGTTTTGTTGCCGCTCGTCTGTCTG
Organism: Pyrinomonadales bacterium; assembly: GCA_038237345.1. GTDB lineage: Bacteria > Acidobacteriota > Blastocatellia > Pyrinomonadales > Pyrinomonadaceae > QHXQ01. The sequence continues at coordinate 16,280 of JBBRYU010000001.1, read as the reverse complement.
TTCGGCGCGGGGCGCGTGCAGCGAGATGCGCGTGCGCGCCTCGCCGACGAACGGGCGCGGCTTGAGCGACAGCACGTCATTCCGTTTGAGATAAAACCACACCTGACGCTCAACCGGCCGGAGTTGCAAATCTGGCAAAGCACACAACGTGTCCGCGCCGTCGCGCGGCTGCACGATTCGTACTTCGCCGCGACCGACGGCGGGCTGCTCGAATTGACGCAGACAGGCGCGCCCGTGCATCACTACACGGTGCTGGACGGTCTGCCCGAAAGCGATCTCACGAGCCTGATCGTGTGGCATGACAAGCTGTTCATCGGCACGCGCACGCAAGGTCTCGTCACCTTCGACGGCGCACACTTCGAGAGTTATCGTTGGCCCGACCGCCAGCCGCAGGCGATCACCGCGCTGCTCGACGATGTGGGCCGGTTGCTCATCGGCACGTTCGCGGGCGGTCTCATCGAGTTCGACGGGCGGCAGTTCACAGAACTGAAAGCGGGCGCGGACGAGCGCCGGCTGACAGCGATCAACTGTCTCATGCGCGCGGGCGCGCGGCTCTACGTCGGCACATACGCCGACGGACTGTGGGTGCGCGAGGCCGGACGTTGGCTGCACTTCACGACGGCTGCGGGGCTGCCCTCTGCCCGCGTGGTTGGCATAGCGGCGGACGACGCGCGCGTGCTGGTCGCTACCGATTTCGGACTCGCGGTCGCGCGTGTCGATGAGTTGTTAGCGGCTGAACAGGCGCGGGCGCAGCCGTTTCGCCTCATCGCCACGCTGCCGTCGCTCGCCAGCCTGCAACAACTCGGCGGGCGCGTGCTGCTCTGTCAGGACGACGGCAAATTGTTCGTGTTGGCAGAGCACGCGACGCGCGGGCCGCAACTCCAACCTATCATATGGCGCGACGCGCAAGCGGCGAATGAAAGTTCGACTGATTGCCGCCTGCTCGCGCTTGATAATCAATTCTGGCTGCTCACGAGCGTTGGCGTCTGGCGCACAAATGACAACACGTCTGACACGACAAACTCTAGTTCAGCGCGCACAACTTGCGCCCTCTTCGCGCTCATGCCGTTCATGCAGCCCGACGCGCAACAACGCGGGCCGGCGAGTAACACGGTCGCCGCGCTCGCGCTCGACGGTGCGGGTCGTCTCTGGGCCGGCAGTTTCCGCGCCGGCATAGACCTGCTCGCGCCCGACGGTCGCCGGCTCACACATCTGGCCACAGAAACGGCGCGCGAGATCAACGCGCTCTCATTCGCGGCCGACACGAACACGATGCATGTGGCCACCGCACAGGGACTCGCGCACTTCGATGCGGCGTTGCATGAGACAAGCCTGACGACAAGCGATGGCCTGTTGAGCAATGCCATCACCGGCGTCGCTGTGCTGCCCGCGCAAGGGAACGCGGGGCAAACAACTGCGGCGGGCGCGGCGCATCATGGGCAGAGTGCGGAGTTGGTCTGCGCGACGAGTCGCGGTCTTAGCTTGGGCGCGCAAGGGCGTTGGCGGGGATTGACGACCGTGCAAGGGTTGCCGAGCAACAGCCTCTATGCAGTGTTGCCGCGCGGCCGCACGATCTTCGTCGGCACGCTCGGCGGGCTGGCCGAAGTCGCGGCGGGGCGCGTCGTGCGCGTCTTCACGGACGCTAACTCCAAACTCACGCACAACTGGGTGACGGCCCTCTGCGCTGCGGGGCCGCGCCTGTTCATCGGCACGTATGGCGGCGGCGTATTTGAGTTGATGCCGGCGGGCGAGTTGCGTCCGTTCGCGGCCGAGACCGGCGGGTTCGTCGTCAACCCAAACGCCCTGTGGAGCGATGGCGCGCGGCTCTATGCGGGCACGCTCGATGGCGTGTGGGTTCTGGATTTACACACGCAAAAGTGGACGCATCTGCAAGCGGAACTGCCCGCGCCGACCGTGCTCAGCGTGACGGGCGACGGGCAGCATGTTTACTTCGGCACGACGAACGGCATCGCGCGCATTGGCGCGAGTTACTTCGAGTAAAAATGAGAGCGACACACCATAGTTCTCGCACCAGGTTCGTTATTGCCTTGCTTGGTCTCGCGCTCGGCGCGGCCCTCTGTTGGCCCGCACAACGGAGCGCGGCGCAATCGGGCGTGCTCGTGCCTTCGTCGCTGAAAGATAAGCCGGACGAGCGTCTGCTCTCGTTGCAGGTGATGAACGTGGATGTGCTGATCGACAATCAGCACGCGCGCGTGCGCGTCCGGCAAATCTTCGACAACCACACGGCGCAGGCGCTCGAAGGCAAGTTCCTGTTCGCGCTGCCGCCGCCGGCCTCTGTCTCCGACTTCGCCGTGTGGGACGGCGACACACGCATCCCCGGCGTGATGCTGGAGAAGCGCCGCGCCAACGCCATCTACACGCAACTCAAGCAACCGCAACTCGACCCCGGTCTCTTGCAACAGGACGACGAGCACGAAGGACGCGCCGCCTTCAACGCCAAAGTCTGGCCCATCCCCGCCTACGGCACGAAGCGCGTCGAGCTTGAGTACACAGAGACGCTGCCGGTCGAAGGTCTCGTCTCGCATTTCACCTTCCCCTTGAAACCTTCGTTTGGCGATCCGCAGCACGTCGGCGAATTCAACTTGCACCTGCACGTGCTGAGCGATTATCCGTTCACGCCGCTCGCGCCGCAGACGGGCGCATATCCGCTCGGCGTGACCGCGAGCAATGCACACGAGTTCACGGCCGACTTGCAAGCACGCGACCTCGCGTTACAAGAAGATTTCTCGTTCGACTACCGGATCGATGTGCCCGCCAGCACGCTCTCCTTCATCGCCTACCGCGCGCCCGAACAGATCACGGCCTATGATCTGCGCGATCCCGCGCTCGCCGCGCGCAACCCCGACGGCTACTTCGCCGCCCGCGCCATCTTCAACGAACAACACGCGCAATCCGGCGGCCAAAGCAATGCCGCGCAGCCGCAATTTCAGCAACCGCGCAATCTTGTCTTGCTCTGCGACACGTCGCTCTCGATGTACGGCGATAAACTGGCTCGCGCGGTTGAGGCGCTCGACTATTTTCTGCATGGGCTGACGCCGCAAGACAGTTTCAATCTCGTCCTCTTCAACGAACACACAAACGTGCTTGCGCCCGCGCCGTTCACCGCGACGCCTGAGCACGTCGAGCAAGCGCTGGCCTTCGTCAAAGGCTCTATGCTCGGCGGCGGCACAGACCTGCGCAAAGCATTCACCAAAGCGTTGGAACTTGCGCCCGCGCTCCCGCCGGGCGAGCGCAGCATCGTCCTCATCTCCGACGCCAACCCGACGCTCGGCACAACCGACTTGAAGGAGATCATTCGTCTCTTCGACGGACAAAAGCCAAGCGGGCCGCGCAAAGATGCACAGAGCATCGCCCCGGTGCGCGTCTTCGCCTTCGCGCTTGGCGGCGACGCCAATCGCACGCTGTTGGAAACGCTCGCGCAAAAGACGCACGGCTATTTCGCCGGGGCACGCGAGACCGAAGACATCACGACGCAACTGCGCCTCTTCTTCGCCAAAGTCGGCACGCCCAACATCGAAGACTTACGCTTCACCGCTGACAAGAAAGTTTTCTATCAAATCTATGCCGCGCCGGACGCGCACAGCTTCGACGGCTCAAGCGTGGCCTTCGTCGGTCGCTACAAACAGCCCGCGCCGCAAACGACCATCGCGGTGCAAGGTCAATACGGCGCGCAGACGATCAAGCTGGCGCGCACCGTTGCGCTGCCCGAATTCGACGACACGCACGAGCACGTGCCGCGTCTCTGGGCGCGCGCCCGCGTGGATGCGCTCTTGCGCGCGATGGATTTGGACGGCGAGCGCGAAGACTACATTGCGGAGATCATCCGCCTCGCCGAAAAATATAAGTTCGCCACGCCCTACACCGCGTTCCTCGCCGCGCCGCGCGCACTGTTGCGCCCGCGCCTGATCCAACCGGGCGATCCCGTCTTGCGCGTCAAGACCGACGAGTCAATCAACGCTGTCTTCGCCGTGCTGCCATTCGGCGAGACTCTGCCGTTGCAATATCTGCCGGCGGCGGGCGTCTGGGAAGTGCGCTTCCTCGCGCCCGCGTGGCTGCCTGACGGCGCGTATCGTTGTCGCCTGCTGCTCACGGACAAGGGCGGGCGCGGCTATCAGGAAGAGAAGAGTTTCGTCGTGGACAGTCATGCGCCGAAGCTGCGCGTGAGCGTAGCGGCCGAGACCGTGCGCGCGGGCGATGAGTTGCGCGTGCGCGTCGGGGCGGACAGCGACACCGTGCGCTTGATCGCAAAACTTTATGGCGCACAGCCCGCGCAGCTTGTCTGGTCGGACAAAGAACAGACGAACGTGGGCGTCTTGCGTGTGCCGGCAACGCTGGCCGCCGGGCAGTATGTGTTGACGGTCACGGCCGAAGACTTCGCGCATAACCAGTCGAGCGCGGAACTGCGGATCGCAGTGTTGGCACGCTGATGAAACGGACAGGCTCACGCAAGGACGCGAAGGCGCAAAGAGAAACGCGCAGCGAGCGCGCAGGAGATCGCTTTGCGTCCGCCTTTGCGTCTTTGCGTCTTTGCGTGAGGCTTATCTCCGTCCCGCGCCTGCTCTTGCTCGCCGGCCTCTGCGCCTACGCCGCGCTCGCCATCGTGCAACCGCACCGCGTCGTCGCTGCGCGCGAGCACGAACCGGCAACGCTCATCGAAACGGCCCTGTTCACTCGCACGGAATTCTTCGGCGCACAGGCGCTCGTGCCGTACCCGACAGCGGAAGCGCGCAACCGGCTTGCCGACGTGCAAACGAAACATCCGGACGAGCCTGAAATACTTCTCAAACTCGCGCAGCTCGACGAGAAACTCGGCCGCGCTGACGAGGCCACGCGCGAGTTGGAGCATTACGTCGCGCTGCAACACGACAGCGACACTGCGCTCGAAACACTCGCTGCCTTCTACGACCGTCGCGCCGAATTCGCGCAAGAAGCGGCCGTGCTTGAGCGTCTGCTCACGCGCGCACCCGTCGCGGCGCAGGCAAGTTTGCTGAGGCGGTTGGTCGAGTTGGCGCGCGTGCATCGATTGGCAAAATATCTCGCGCCTGAATTTTACGAAGGTGTGATCGCGCAAGACCCGTCCGCCTACGAGATCATCGAGCAGTACATAGATAAATTAATAGCTGAGCGGAATAACGCGGCGGCCCTGCAAGTGCTGCGCGCACACAAGACGCGCTTTCCCGCGCGCTCGGCGCAATTGCTCGTAAAAGAAGCGGAGATACTCGACACGCTGGGGCGAACGCGCGAGGTGGAGCAAATTTATCAAGCCGCCTTCGATCCGTTTTGGCCGGACGAGTTGTCCGAATCCTTCTACGAATTCCTCAAAGACCATGATCGCTTTCGCGCTTACGGGCGCGAGTTGCGCACCGCTTTTCGGCGCGACCCGACAAACTACGATGCGGCCGTGCGGCTCGCGCACTTCACGCAACACGCCTACGAGACAGACCCGGACATCTTCGTGCAATTGGAGAAAGCGCGGGCGGCGCGCGGGGTGCAATGGCAACCGGAAGAGTTGGCCACCATCGCGCGCATGCTCTTAGCGGCAGGCTACGCCGATGCCGCGTCGCGTTTTCTCTACACGCTCTACTTGCAGGGCGGTCTCAAGCCGGGCGGCGAGTTGCGCGCGAAGGTGCTCTATCAATTGTTTGCGCTGCTCTCCGATGCGAATGGCGAGCGGCTGGCGTTGACCGCCGGCGATCTGAAATTTTATCAGGACATCGCCACCGCCGATCCGCATCCGGGCATCACGGGCGGCATCCTCTCGCTGCTCTTCTCGGACACAAATCCGCAGTCTGAGTTAAGCAAGGAAGAAGGCGACGCAGTCAAGTATTTCAACCGCGCCGCCGCGTATCGCATCTTCAGCGCATATAAGCAGGAGTATCCGACCGCGCCGGAGTTGGCGCAGATGTATCTCGACATCGTGCGGCTCTACACGGCGACGGGCGAGCTGGATGTGGCCGCCGCGACGCTCGCCGAGTTCGAGGGGCGTTACGGCGACGCGCCGCAATTTCCCGAAGTGGCGTTGAAGCTGGCCGACTGCTACGTGACGCTGGAACAGCACGACAAAGAGCCTGCGCTCTATCAACGCATCCTCGATCACCTCGGCCAACACCGCCAGCCCGGCACGCCGCTCGTGCCCGCCGCGCAACAGGCGCAGTCCGCCGCCGATGAAGCCCAACAGGTGCAGACGCTCAACGTCAACGCCGAACCGACTGACGCGCAGCCTGCGCCCGCCGCCTATCCGCCGGACTCGAATCGCGGCATAGACATTCCGGGCCACGGCGAGCCGACGAGCGGAAATTATTACTACTACGATCACCCGCAGTATCAGGATCACTTGGCCGTGCCGACCGCGCGCTGGCGCACACGCACGGGCGAGCGCGCGGACAGCGTCACCTACGCGGCGGTGCTTGAACGCTACGTTGCCGCGCTCGCGCGCGACGAGCGCACCACCGACATACTCGCGCTCTACAGCGCCGAGATCAAAAAGTATCCGGCCGAGCCGGGGCTATACGAACAGATGCTGCAATGGCTCGGGCAGACGAAGCTGGCCGACGAACAGTTGCGCGTCTATCAAGCCGCGTTGAAACAATTTCCCAACAACGTGTGGCGCGACCGCATGGCGCGTTGGTATCTGCGCCGCGAGCGGAAGCAGGAGTTTGCGCAGTTCTCGCGCGAGTTGTTGGCGCAGATGAATGACGAAGAGGCGGCCGCCTATCTCGAGCAGTTCGTTGCCGCGCGCGCATACGCCGATGCCGCGAGCTTCGAGGCGGGGCTTTATCTCGGTCTCTACAGTCGCGCGCACGAACGTTTCCCGCACAACATGAGCTTCGTCGCAGGGCTGTTGCAGTTCTACAGCGCGCATGAGCGTTGGGGTGAGTGGCGCGCGTTGCTGGCCGAATACTTTTTCGTTTCGCGCGAGACGCGCGAGCAGTTTCTCGCTTACCTCGCCAAGCAAAATGAGTTGCGCGCTTATCTCGCACAGGCGCGCGCGCGTTGTCGCACGCAGGCGGAAAATGATCCGGGCGCGTTGGCCGTGTTGCCTTATAAGCTTTTTCGCGCCGATGCCGCCGCGTGGCTCTCGGACTATGAGGACGCGATTGATGCCTACCGCGAATTGAATCGTCTCTACCCGAACACGCCCGAATATGCTGAACGACTCATCGCTTTCACACGCTCGCTGGGACAGCACAATCGGCGTTTCTTAGAAGAGGCCGCGGCCACGAGCCACGCGCTCGCGGACGCCGCGCCCGCCGCCGCCGACTATCGCACGCGCGCCGGTGAGTTGCAGGCCGAGTTGGGCAATTACGACCGCGCCCGCGGCGAGTGGGAACAACTCATCACCTTAGGGCGTGGCGAGCCGGAGACGTATCTCGCGACGGCGACCGTCTATTGGGACTACTTCCAATATGCGGACGCCCTGCGCATCATTAAACAGTTGCGCGCAGAGATGAATGATCAGACGCGCTACGCTTTCCAGGCCGGCGCGATCCTCGAAGCGCAACACCAACTGCCGGCCGCGCTCGGCGAGTACGCATACGCGCTCGCTGAGAACGCGGATGATTACGAGCGCGCGAAGCGGCGACTGCTCACGCTCTATCAGCGACCGGGTATCCCCGCGCAGTTGCGACAGGCGTGGGCGCAGGCGCGGCGTAACGTGCGCGCTGATGCGCCACTCGTGCTTGGCTACACCGCGTTATTGCAAGCGGCGGGGCAGCGGACGGAAGCGTCGGCCCTGTTGCGGCAAGAGATCACGGCCCGACACGAGCAGCAATTTCTTGCACGCGCACGTGCGATCTTCTCTGAAGTTGAGGATAAGGACGGCGAGCGTGCCGCGCTCAAACGTCTGACCGAGAGCGCGCAAGGGCCGCATTCGCGCATCTCTTATCGTTTGCAACTGGCGGAGAGTTACGCGGGCACGGGCGCGACGAGCGCGGCCATGTCTGTGTTGGATGAACTGCGCGGCCGGTATCCGACGAATTATGGTGTGCTAAGCGAGGCCGCGAATTTCTACTGGCGGCTGGGGCGGCGCGCGGCGGCGCTCGACGTGCTGCGCGCTGGTGTGACGCGCGGTCGCGGTCGCTTCCACTACCTCTTCGCGCGCCGGCTGGCTGCGCGCGAGTTGGAGTTGAATCATACGGGCGCGGCCGAGCGTGTGCTGCGCGCGTTGCATGCAGAGGACAAGCTGAATACGGATGTCTTTCACGAACTGGCGCGGCTCTACGTACGCACCGGACAGCGCGCGGCGCTCGCGCAGGTCTTCAGCGAGACGCTGGCGGCGATCAAAGCGCAGGACGGCGACCTCAAGACGACGCGGGCGCAAGTGGCCGAACTGCGCACGCAGATGCTCGATGCGTTCACGCGGCTGAAAGATTATCGCGCGGCGGTCGCGCAGCACATAGAGATCATCAACCGCGACCCGGACGACGAACAGACGCTCGCTGCCGCGCTGGTCTACGTCAAACGCTATGGCGGCGGCGATGCGCTCGTCGCTTATTACAAACAGACGGCGCAGCAGGCTTACAAAAACTATCGCTGGAACGTCGTGCTGGCGCGCATCTACGAAGCGAATGGCGACTTCAACTCCGCCGCCGCCAACTATCGCGCCGCGCTCGCCAATCAGCCTGAAATGCTCGACCTCTATGCGGCGCTCGCAGATGTGTCCAAACGCGGCAAGGATTATGACGGCGCGCTCGGCGCGCTCGCGCAAGCGGCCGAGCTATCGAACGACGATCCACAATACATCCGGAAGACCGTCGCGCTGCTCACGCAGTTGGGGCGCAAGCGCGAAGCCGAAGTGGCGCGGCAGAAGTTGCCGCCCGAACCGCAGCCCACGCCCGCGGCGCAGTCCGCGCACGATCAGTTTGCCGCCGCCGCGCGCCTGCACGGCGATGAACAGGCGCAAGCCGTCGCCGCTTACCGGCAGGCGTTCGCCGCGCTGAGTGCCGCGCCCTACAAGAGCGACCTGCGCGCCGCAGATATCGCGGGCTATGTGCAGACCTTGCGCGCAGAGGAAGCGCTCGATCAAATCGCGGCGCGGCTGTGGCAACTGCGCGAGCGTTTGCTGACTGATGCGGATGGGGGCGACGAAAAACAGGCGAGCAAAGCGCGCGAGCGGTTGCAAGTGCTTGACAGTGCATTGCCCGAAGCGGTGGGCGCGTTGGCGGCCGAGCGCGCGACGGGTGATGAGTTGATCGCGCTCTTCCGCGATTGGCAGACGCGCGCGGACGACGCGCTCAAAGGCGCACACGATCCGCACGGCACACGCGCGCTGTTGCAGAATTTGAGTCGCCGGGCAGGTCTCGGTGCGCTCGAAGAGAAGATTTTGCGCGCGCAGAAGGACGCGGCCTTTGCGGCCGGCGACGCCGCACAGTATCACGCGCGACTGCACGCGCTCGTAGATTTCTACAACGCGGCGGGGGAGTTTCCCCGCATCGTCGAATTGTTAGATACAGAGCAGGGGCGCGATGTCGCGCGCAACAGCTTCAACTATGCGCAACTCAGCGCCGAGTATGCGCGCCTCTTGGGTGACGGCGGACGCGAGTTGTCGGCGTTGCGCGCCTACTACGAACAGACAGGTGCGCTGACCGCGCCGCCGGTCGCGCAGGACGACGCGCTCATCACGCGCTACTTCGCCGCGCTGTTGGAGTCAGGCCCTGAAGGCCGCGCGGAGTTGCAACAGCGTGCGGAGCGTCCGTCAGCGCATCAAGTGCGGTTGATCAATTTCCTGTTGACGGCCAATGAAGGCGCGTTGGCGCACGACGCGATTGCGCACGCGCCCATGCCGCGCGCATGGCAACTCGCGCGCAACGCCGAAGCGAGCCTCGCGCTCGGCGAGACCACAGCCGATAGAGAAAACTATTTCGTCACGGCGTTGCAATTCAAACCCATCGGCGAACTGATCACGCAACACCCCGACACGGGACGGCAACTCGTCGGCGACGACTGGTTCCAACTCGCCGCGCGTTACGGGCAATGGCTTTATCAGGCAGACGAGTCTGAACAACGCCGCAAGAGCCGCGCGCTGCTGCCCGCGCTGATCGAGAATCGGCCGCACGATGCTGCCGAGCAGGCGCGACTTGGTCGTTGGTATCTCGCGCAACGCGACCCGGCCCGCGCGCTCGAACATCTGCAACTCGCGCTCGCAGCACAACCGGATGATCAGCAACTGCGCGCAGACATCGGCGCAGCTTACTTCCAGCACGGCGAACGCGAGCGCGCCCGTGCCGAATGGCGACAACTCATCGCGGGCGACGCGCCTACGCATGAAGCTTGCGCGCTTTACCTGCGCACGCTCGCCGCGCACGGACTGGCGGCGGAAGCGCGCACGCAGTTATTCCCCATCTTAGCCGCGCGACTCAAAGGTGCGAACGAAGACGAGCACAACACTTATACCGGCGACGAGCGCGCACAATTCGCGGACTACAAGCCGCTACTGCGCGCCTTGAGTGGTTCATTCAACGCGCGGCCGACGGGCGTGCCGGACGACCCTCCGGCTGCGGCACGCGTTGAGCCGGATGAAATCGTAGCTGCGGCGCACGCGCATCTGCCGGAGGCAAATGAAGCGCAGGTAGCGTTCTTCCGCGCGTTGTGCGCGGCCGTGCCGGCGAGCGTCGCGTTGCCGGAGTTGATCGTGACCGAGGCGCTCGTCGCCCGCCGCGCACAGGGCGCGTTTTACGAGTTGTTGCTTGCGCGCAGCGCGGGCTTGAGCAGTTACGAGCGCGACTATGATTACAACGAGCAGTTGCAAAAGCATTGGCACGCCGGCGAAGCTGAAGAGACGCTTGATCACGAAAACGATTTCAAAATCTCCGAGCCGACGAGCGCACGCCTCACGTGGGCGAGTCGCTATCTGACCTATCTGTGCGACACAGGCGAGCCGGCGCAAGCGCGTGCGTTGCTCAATCGCATCGAACAGGAATTGAAGGGCCGTTATGCGCGCCCGCTGTGGCTGCGGCTCGCGGCTGCGCGGGTGGACTTGCGCGCCGGTCATAGCGCGCAGGCGGTCGCCGCGCTCAAGCATCTGGTCGGCGTTGAGACCAGCGCGCAACTCACGGCCGTCAAGCCGCCGGATACGGCCCGCTTGAACGAGGCGGTGGCGCTGTTGCGCGCGGAAGGGCACGGCGACGAGGCGACAGAGTTGCTCGCCGCCGCCTATACACGTGCGCTCGCGTTGGCGCAATACGACGCGCCGCGCTTCGCCGCGCTCGCGCGGTTCGCCTTCAACGCGCAGGATGAGGCGCGCGGTCGTATGCTGTTGCGGCTGATGATTGAGCTAGGGCAGGAGGAGTCACGGCCTGCCGCAGAAGCGACGCTCGCCGCCGCCGCCTGGCTCAAGCCTTACGCGGTCGGGGAGACGGGTATCGAGTTGCCCGCCGCCGCTTACAACATCAACCTCAACACTGCGCTCGTGCTGGCCGCAGACACAGCGGCCACGGCTGGTCTCTACGACGATGCGATTAATTATCGCCAACGCTTGCGCGAGCTTGCGCCTGCGGATGAAGTCAACCGCATCGAGTTGGTGCGCCTGCTCGCCGCGCACGGGCAACAGGATGATGCGCTCGCAGGTCTCGCCGCGATCATCGCGGATCGCACGACGACGCGCCGCGCACGCTGGCAGGCAGTGTGGCTTGCGCCGGAGATAGTCGGCGACAAACTCGATGCATGGTCAACATTGCGCGCGGGCGTGGCGGCACAAACTAAAGATAGCGAGATGACGACGGCGCTTGAGGCGTTGGCGCTCGTCGGCGCGGGGCGCAGCGCGGAGGCCCGCACAGTTGTCAGTAAGCTCACGACAATCAATCCGAACTCTTACTTATATGCATTCAGTGCCTTGCTCGAACAGCAAGACAGCCAAGCCGAGGCCGCGCGGGTAAGTTTAACCGCCGCGCTCGCGGCCGGTCAGAGTATTGATCCGTGGCCCGCGTTCGGTCTGCCCGAAGGTGAAGCGGCGCGAGCGTTGATGCGCGTGTACATCGCTATGCAGCGGCCGCGCGCAGCATTACGTTTGGCCGAGCTTGATGCTGGATTACAGTCCGCCAGCAAGACGCGAGCGGACGAGGCGAGCAGTGATGATGCGCAAACTGTCGCTGCGGACGCGCAAGATAATGAGCGGCTGAGCGCGCAAGAGGTTGCCGCAACAAGCAACAGCCCTTTCCAGACTTTGGCGGCGCGTGCGCAGGTGCGTGCGGTGGCGGCGCGGCTTGAGTTGCTTGGCGCGCTGTCGGCGGCGGCCGAAGCGGTGGGCGAGTGGGAGCGCGCAGCCGCGTTTGAGCGTGCGCGGTTCGCATTGCTCGCAAGCGATGTGGAGCGACGCGCGAGCGCGGCGCGCATCGCACGTTTACAGACGACGCAGGAAGCTAGGACGTACAAGCACGCGCTGACGGTGGACGCGCGTTTCGTCGCGCGGCTTTGAATGAAAGGGAGGTCTCGTTATGTGGCGTTGGCGCTCACGCATGATCGCGTTCGGGTTCGGATTCGGCAGCAGTCTGCTCGCGGTCTGCCTCTACGCTTTTATCGCGGGCCTGTTTACGTTCGCGCCCAGACTCGTGCCCGGCCCAACCACGTCAGCGCGCTGTCTGGCGGAAGCATATTTCGCCAGCCCGGAGGCGATTCTCGTCGCGCTCAAGAGCGAGGACGTAGGCGTGCGGCGCGAAACATTGCGGCGGCTTTATCTGCGTCCCGGCGTGGCGCACGTCTATTACGACTACGAGCGCGACCGTGAATACCCGGAGCGCGCGGCAGAGGCGCGCGTGCGTTATGCCGAGCTGGACGGCGACGGCCAGTTGGAAGCGTTGCTCACCTTCGCGCGTTTCGAGCAGCCGGTTGCGCTCATCCTGCAACGCGATGAATGCGGCTGGCAGTTGCGCGCCGCGCTCTCGGCGTGGCTGCGCTCTGAGGATTATCCGTATCGCAACTGGCTTGAGTTGCCGGAACTGATCAAACCCGGCACGCACGAGTTGGTGTTGCATGAAAGCACGGGCGATACGACCACATACGTGCGCAAAGCGCGCGTGCTGAAATTAATTAACGGTGTGCTCGAACAGGTGGCGGAGTTTACGGAAGAAGAGATTAAACCGGTCGCGGGCTATCGCGGCGCGGATTGGAGCGCGGTTAAAGAGCGTATGACCACACGCTACACAGTCGTGCCCGCCACCGCAGCCAGTAGCGGGCCACGCCTGCAACTCGAAACGACTGCTGAAGTGATCAAGTACAACGGCGACGCGCCGCTCCACACTTACTGGCTCGAAACCGACGGCGCATGGCACGCGCTCGCCGGGCACTGGCGCACGCGGCCGGCGGCGCGCATGAAACTGCTCAACATGCGTGTGCAGTATTTGGTCTGGCAGGCAGCGCAACAACGCTTCGGCGCGGACGAAAGATAGAGTCCGGCGGGCAAGGCGACATCATGAATAACAAACAGACTCGTCGGAGAAAATACCGAAAGCTTATTATCGTTAGCGCTGCGCTCGCGCTCGTCGTGTGCGTGAGTTTGCTTGTCTATGCGCGTGCGACGCGGGAGGCGCGCGGCCCCTATGCGCTCGCGGCCGATCTGCCGCGCGGCGCGCTCGTCTATGCGCAGTGCGCGGACTTGCCCGCGCTCGTCAAACTCTGGGACGAGTCCACATTCAAGCAGCAACTCCTGAGCAGCACGAGCTTTCAACAGTTCGCGCGCCGCCATCTCGCGCTCAAACTCGTCGAACGCTGGACGGAGTACAACGACGCGCTCGGTTTCACGCTCGACGCGGGCACGCTCGCCGCCGCGACGCAGCACAAAGCGGCCATCGCCATCTACGACATCGGCCGGCTCGATCTCGTCCTCATCGCGCCGGTTAGTGAAGAACAGTCGTTGGCGGCTGCGTTCTTCACGCACAAGGATGGCTTCGAGGAGACGGAGTTGCCGGACGGTACGAGTTATTACCGGCGCGAGGCGGAGGTTGATCTGGGGCGCGAGCGACAGACGCTGGCGTTCGCCTGGGCGCGCGGGCGTTTCGTGCTGGCGACGGACGAGCGTCTGTTGCTGCGCACACTCGCCAACATCAACGGCCGCGCGCAAAAGGATCGGCTCGCCGACGACCCTGCTTTTCAAACGCTCAGCCGCGAACTCGCGCCGCATCTGGCCACCGTCTGGGTCGATCAGACCGCGCTCAACCGCGATTGGTATTTCAAAAGCTACTGGGTGCAGCGCAACATAGCGGAGTTGCAGACGCTGCGCGCCGGGTTGTTCGATCTCGAAATACAAGCGGGCAAGTGGATCGAGCATCGGCGTTTTCTGTTGAGCGGGCAGACGACACGACCGGCCACGTCGCTGCCCGCCGCAGACGCCCAACGCCTTGCCGCGCTGATGCCGGCCGACGCGCCTTACTACAAAGTGCGTGCGCTCGCGCGTGACGGAGCGGGTGCGCTATTGCGCGACACGCTGCTCGACCGCGCGCCGGAAGATGATGGTGGCGGCGACGGAGCGAATTGGAGTTGGCGGTCTTACGACGACTCGAACTTCGCGGCCGAGGGCGAAGACGAAGCGGGTTATGGCAACGGCTATGATTATCTCGATCAGGGTTACGACCGTTTGATTGACGATCCAGTGGACGCGCGTCTGCGCGCGAACGACACGCGCTACGATGGCGAATTGCGCGCCGCGACGGAGAGCCGCTTTGTCGCTGACTTGCAACGCGCGCTCGCGCCCGCGCGTCCGCTCTATGCCGCGACGGCCGCGAATCCGCAGACGAATGCGGGGCCGCTCTTCGTCGAGTTTCGCCGCGCCGCCGCGCTAACGCTCGCCGCGCCTGACAGTCTTGAGCGCGCCGCGTTCGAGCGTGCGCTGGCGAACCTCGCGCAGAGCCGGCTGACCATCGCGGGCGTAACCGCTGCTCTGCAATGGACGGACGGCAGTCAACACATACGCACGCTCACGCTGCCGATGCTTGGACGGCAACTCTGTTATGCGCTCAGCGGGCACGAGTTGATCGTTGCGAACAACACGGCACTGGTGCAAGCGATGCTCAACGCGCAAACGCAAACGCGCCCCGGCGGCGACACGCGCGCGGCGGCTGCAACGTCCGCGCTTGATGAGCTAGCCGTTATCCGGCTCGACCAGCGCAAGCAATCGTTCGATCAGGTCTTCGCGCGGCTCGACGCGCAGCGTATCAAAGCTTACTGGCAGGAGCGCAAGGGCGCGCAAGGGGAGACCGCGCCGCCCGATTCGTCACAGGAGTTCTTCTCCGGTAACGTTGCCAGTCTGCTCGATGTGGCGGCGCGCGTGCGCGCCATCGAGATCAAGCGCAGCCAGCAACCGGGTCGGCTGCGTGAAGAGATTGAGTTCATTCTAAACTGATGCTCGTCATTCATCCTGCCAGCTTCAAACTAGCAGCATAGTGGCCTCATCGGCGCGGGTGAAAATGGTGCTTGTCAATATGTATAGTTGCGCTAGGATGTCAGCAGTTTGCGTCGCCTGACTGTTAGGCGTGTTTGGTGTCAATGTGTGTTGTGGAGGCTGCTGGCGATGGCGTTGCTGATGAAAGATAGTTGTGAAAAATGCGGGCGCGCGTTAGCGCGCGATGCGGCGGCAAACATCTGCATTTACGAATGCACGTTCTGCCCTGAGTGTGCGGCGGCGCTGAGCGCGGCGTGCCCGAACTGCGGTGGCGAGTTGGTGTTACGCCCGCGCGCCGCGGTCGATGGCGTCGCCGCGCAATGCAGGCCGGCGTGCGCGGGCGTAGTCGAAGCGGACGACGCGGCGCGCGTCTGAGGGCGCAAGAGATGGCGCGGATTGCAGGCGTGGAGCCGGAAGAAACTGACGGTTACGTCAAACGCGTTTTCTCCGCCCAGACGAAACATTGGGGCGCGCCCTTGTTGAATCATCTGCTGTACGCGCGGCGGCCCACGATCTTTCGCGGCGCGCGGGCGATGTGGCAAGGACTGGACGAGTCCGGCTTGATCGTTGCGCCCTTGCAGGCGCTCGTCAACCGGCGCGTCGCGTGGTGGAACGGCTGCGAGTTTTGACAGGACATCAACGCTGCCGTGGGCAGCGCGCACGGTGTTATCAAAGAGAAGATCGACGCGCTCGCCGATTACGCGACCAGCCCGCTCTATGACGAGGCCGAGCGCGTCGCGCTCTCGTATGCCGATGCGATGACCGTCACGGGCCGCGAAGTGAGCGACGAACAGTTCGCGCGCTTGCGCGAGTTTTATAACGACGACGAGATCATCGAGTTGACCGCCATCGGTAGTGGCTCACATCAGGGTGAGAGCATGAGTACAGT